>JAESTF010000177.1 GCA_016763795.1 Flavobacteriales bacterium | reverse complement strand
CTCCTGGAACTATAAATGTTGGAAATTCAGGGTTAGGTATTGGAATGATTACAGCAACCGATGCAAATACAGCTTGGGTCCCTGCTTTTCCAAATGCAGGTGGACAAACTGGTGGTATACGGAAAGCAACAAATGGAGGGGGAACCTGGGCAAGACAAAATACTGCTATATTTAACAATGCAGCATCATTTGCTAATGTAATTCATTTCTGGGATGCTAATACTGGGTTCTGCCAAGGAGATCCTATTAACGGAGATTTTGAACTGTACACCACTACAAATGGAGGAACAACTTGGACTGTAGTTCCTGGAGGAAATATTCCAAACCCATTAAATGGGAACGAATTTGGTTATACTTCTCAAATAGATGTAGTTGGAAATAGTGTTTGGTTTAGTACTAGTATTGGAAGACTTTATCATTCAACAGACAAAGGTCTAACATGGCAAGCTTATCAAACACCAGTAAGTGATTTTGGTGGTGCAATAGATGCTAATTCAACAGCTAACTTTTCATTCTCTTCTGCAACAGATGGACTAATTATAGACAACAACCAGAACGTTTATAAAACTACTAATAGTGGTGCAACATGGATTCAACTAACTACAACTGGAAGTGTTTTTTCTACAGGTTTATGTTTTGTTGAGGGAACAAATACTGCTTTCTCTACGGGTCAGACAGGATCTTCTTTTAGTCAAGATGGTGGAACTACGTGGAACATTATAGATACTGATCAACACACAACGGTGGAATTCACAAGTTTATCGATTGGATGGTCTGGTTGGTTTACCAACCAAGCTAATCCTGCTATTGAAGGTATATGGAAATGGAATAGCCTAGCAACTAATTTAAACGCTGATTCCAAGCTTCGCCTAGTAATGTTTGTGTTGGAACAGCCATTCAGTTTAATGACTTAACAACAGGAGCAACACCAACATCATGGTTGTGGAGTTTCCCTGGAGGGACACCAAATTCTTCTACAATACAAAACCCAACAGTATCTTATGCCGCTGCAGGGTTTTACACTGTATCATTAACTGTTGATGATGGAAATGGGCCAACTACTAAAGTAGATAGTGCCCATGTTTCTATTGTAGCAAACCCTGTTATGCCAAGTGTAATTTCTGGAAATATAACTGTTTGTTCTAACACAACTGAAGCTTACTCTGTCACCAATACTTCTGGTATATTTTATACTTGGACATTACCTAGTGGTTGGACAGGAAGTAGTACAAACAACTCTATCTCTGCAACAACAGGAATTACAGGAGGAAATGTAGAAGTTACTGCAGATAATATTTGTGGTAGTAGTGCCCCTAGAATATTAACTGTTAGCGTAACTCCTCAAGCGGTTGCGTCATTTACTTCAGTAAATGCAGGTAATACAGAGAACTTTACAAGCACCTCTACCAATGCAATATCTTGGAGTTGGGATTTTGGTGACGCAAGTCCTTTATCAACACAACAAAACCCATCACACACTTACACTTCTAATGCAACATTTAATGTTACATTATGTGTTAGCGATGGTTGTGATACTGTTTGTACAACACAGCCTATTACAATCCTTACTGTTGGTGTTAATGAGTTTTCTGGTAATACTATTAGCATTTACCCGAACCCTACTAAAAATAAACTTTTTATTAATGGATTATTTAACGATAACACCATTGAAAATAAGGAAATAAAAATAATAGATGTATTGGGTAAGGTTGTATTTACTTCTACTGTTAATTCATCATTATACACTGTTGATGTTTCAACATTCAATAAAGGCTTATACTTTATTTTAATAGATAACAGTAAACATACCTATAAGTTTATTAAAGAATAAAAACCATTACTATTAGAAAAAAAGGCTGATGGTTTTAACCTTCAGCCTTTTTTTGTCTTCATTCCCTAATTTGTCTTTTACTTATAAACCCATCTTATTTTAATCTTCTCTACTAATAAAAATAACACTGGAACTACAATTAAGGTTAAGAACGTAGCCACAAATAATCCATAAATAATAGTCCATGCTAATGGACCCCAAAAGATTACGTTATCTCCTCCCATATATATATTAGCATCAAACTCGCTAAACAATGTAAAAAAGTTAATATTTAATCCTATTGCTAATGGTATTAATCCTAAAATAGTTGTAATAGCGGTTAGCAATACTGGCCTTAAACGTGCTTTTCCTGACATTACTATCGTTTCAACTAACGAATTTGTATCAATCATTTGATTCTTCCCTAAACCAAGTTTTAATTTTTTTCTATCAATGAGAAGCTGAGTATAATCAAGCAATACCACTCCGTTATTTACTACAATTCCTGCTAAAGAAATAATCCCCATCATAGTCATCATAATAACAAATGGTTTTCCGGTAATAATTAATCCTCCAAACACACCAATTAAACTTAAGAATATCGCCAACATAATAATAGCCGGTTTAGAAACTGAATTAAATTGGAAAATTAAAATCAAAAAGATTAAACCTAAACCGCTAAAGAAGGCTCCCATTAAAAAAGCCATTTGTTTATTTTGCTCCTCTATTTGTCCTGTATAATCAATAGTTACTCCTTTTGGTTTTTCTGTGAAGCTTTCCATCTCTTTTTGGATTTGAGCAACAATAGCTCCCGCATCAGTAAAACCAGGACTCAACGCAGAATAAACAGTAACTACTCTTTTCAGCTTCTTGTGTTTAATTGCACTAAACCCTAAACTATTTCTTTGTTTAGTAACCGCTGAAACAGGAATCTCTTTTATTTGACCATTTGATGGGTCTCTAAACGTAATTTTTTGATCGAACAACGCATTTTTATTATATTTATTTTCCTTATTAAATCGAATATAAATATCATAATCATCTCCATCCTCTTTATAAACCCCAGCTTTTGCTCCAAAAATAGAATTACGTAATTGTTGTCCAACTTGCATTGCACTTACTCCTAGTTCTCCTGCTTTTTTTCTGTCTATTTCTACTTGAAGACTTGGTTTAGATTTATTAACATCAATTTTTAATTGATCAATTCCCTGAATACTTCTTGTACTAATAAAATCTTTCATTTTATCAGCAGTAGCAATTAATTCAGCATAATCTTTACCTTTTAATTCAATATTAATTGGATATCCTTGTGGTGGCCCCGCAGCATCTTTTTCTACCGAAATAGCCACACCAGGGTAAATACCTTGCAAGGCTTCTTGTACTTCTTTTTGAAGTTTTTTACTGTCTGCACCTTTTCTATATTTATATTCTCGCATAGAGACAGTCACCTTTCCTTTATGCGGCATTTCAGCAGTAGAACCACCATCCGTTTGTGGGTTTCCTGCTCCAGCTCCAACCTGGGAAACAGCACTTTCCACCAAAAAATTACGATCTCCCTCCATATATTCTGAAGAATTTAATGCTGCATAAACTCGCTGCTCTATTTCTTTGGTAATTGTATTTGTTTTTTCAATATCTGTTCCTTGTGGATATTCAATATATACTATAATTTGATTTGGGGTGTTGTCTGGAAAAAATTCAATTTTTGTACGCTGACTAGCAATTGAACCTCCAAATGCCATAAAAGTAACAATTAGTAAAACTACTGTTCCAATACTAATAACATAAGGTCTCCAACCTTTTAAAGAAACTCTTAATAATTTTTCATATCCTCTTTCCCAACGTGTTAAAATTTTTGTTTGAAAATAGTTTACAGCTCTTCGTAATCCTAAGCGATAAACCCACAACATAATAGCTGTAACCACCATAATACTTCCTAAAGAACGATAGGTACTTCCTGAAAATAAAACTAGTAAACCAATTCCTCCAACTATAGAAGTAATAATTACAATACGCTTTAACGGCATATCTTTATCTTCTGTTGTCATAAATTGTGACACCAACACTGAGTTAAAGAAAATTGCTACCACCAAAGAAGAACTCAGAACAACCGAAAGCGTAATTGGGAAATAAATCATAAACTCACCCATAACTCCTGGCCACATCCCTAATGGAATAAACGCTGCTACAGTTGTTGCTGTAGAAACAATAATAGGGAAAGCAATTTCTGAAATTCCTTTTTTTGCCGCCTCTACTCTACTAAAACCCTCTACATCCATTAAACGATAAACATTTTCTACCACCACAATTCCATTATCCACCAACATTCCAAGCCCCATAATTAACCCGAACAAGATCATTGTGTTCATAGTATACCCTAACATCTCTAACACCATTAAAGACATTAACATAGACATAGGAATAGCAAACCCTACAAATAATGCATTCTTAAATCCTAAGAAAAACATTAAAACACCTACCACTAATATAATCCCAAAAATGATATTATTTACTAAATCATCTACCTGTCCTATTGTTTTAGAAGATTGATCATTTGCCGTAGTCACTTTAAGATCTACAGGAAAAACATTTGCTTTAGCATTGGCCAAAATTTCTTCTATCTGTTCAACCGCTGCCACCATGTTTTTACCGGCTCGTTTTTTCACATCTAACATCACAGCTCTTTCACCAAACTCACGGGCATAACTTGTAATCTCTTTTGCTTTAAAAGTAACTGTTGCAATATCTTTTAAATAGACAGGATTCCCTTTTTCTGCTTTTACCACAAAGTTTTCAAGCTCTGCAGGATCTTCTATTTCCCCTAAAATACTAATGGTTCTTCGTTGCCCACTCGCAACTAAATTTCCCGCAGAAATATTTACATTCCCTCCATTTATCGCATTTTTAATATCATCAAAACTCACTTTAGAAGCCATCATTTTGTAAATATCAACTGCCACTTCTACCTCTTTTGTTTGAACACCACGAATATCTACTTCCTTAATTTCTGGTAAATCTTCAATTGCATCTTCCAAATATTCTCCATATTCTTTTAATTTCTCTACAGGATAATCTCCTGAAATATTAATATTAAGGATAGGTATCTGTTCAGACATACTGATATCCATTACTCCAGGCTCTACTTTAGCACCATTAAAAGTTGGCCAATCTTCTGTTGAAGTTTCTGAATCTATTTCATCTTTAACCTTTTGTTTTGCCTGATCAACAGTAATGTTTTCATCAAACTCAACCATAATCATAGAATAATCTTCTTGTGATGTAGATTCAATTTTAACCACATTACTAATCATTTTTAATTTATCTTCTAATGGCTCAGTAATCAGCTTTTCAATATCTTCAGCCGTGTTCCCTGGATAAATTGAACTGACATAAATCTTAGTCTCTTTAATTTCAGGAAAACTTTCTCGAGGCATACTAAAGTATGCCGATATCCCCATAAAAAGCAATATTATCATTGCCACATATATGGTTGTTTTATTATTTATCGCCCATGACGATAAACCAAATTCCTTTTCTACTTTCTTTTGTTGTTCTGTCATTTCTCTCTTATTTTTGAGTAGTGATAACTTTTACTACTTGTCCATCTTTAATGCTTCTTGCTCCTTCTAAAATCACCTCTGATCCATTTTTAATACCTTTCAATACTTCAATAAAATCACCTTCTGTTTGACCTGTTTCAATAATTACTTTTTGTGCAATACCTACATTATTTATTTTTTTAGTAATCACATATAAGTACTCCTGACCATTAGCGTTTTCAGAAATAATACTTTGTGGAATTAATAATGCTTTCTCATTCGTATAATCATTAATTCTAATTTTT
>JAESTF010000176.1 GCA_016763795.1 Flavobacteriales bacterium | reverse complement strand
TCAATAACTGCACCTGGCTCTAAACGTGTTAATTGAGTCATCATACCGCCTCTGATGTAACCATCATAAGCCGTCTTACCAACTTCTAAAGAAGGAACTAATCCCATTTCAACTAATTTTTCGTCCATTAAATAGTATAAACCAACTAAATCAGCTCTAGCTTCTTCTAACGTAGAAGAGTAGTTTTTTAATGTTTCTTTTGGAGTACCAACACCATCGTTAATTCTTCCAGAAGCATGCCCAATAACTTCGTGTAAAGCAGTATGCATTTTATCACCAAGAGCACCAAACTCTTCTTCCATTTTCATTTCTTTTTCAGTATAGCAAAATTCCTGTAACATTCCAGAACCTTTACCTTGGCTGTAAGCATGGATAATAGAACCTAAGCTAACCGATTTTGAACCATGTTTAGCTCTAATCCAGTTGGCATTGGGTAAGTTAACACCAATTGGTGTAGATGGAGAAGCATCACCAGCTTCACCTGCAACTTCAACAACTTTATACGTAACACCAACTACTTTTTTCTTTTTGTGATCATCTAAAATGGTAGAATTATCTTCAAACCATTGAGCGTTATCTGCTACAACAGCCATCCTTGCAGAAGCATCAAAATCATTTATTTGAACTACAGTTTCGTAAGAACCTCTAAATCCTAATGGATCATTGTATACTTCAATAAAAGAATTGATGTAATCAATATCACCTTCTGTAGCACTTGCCCAAGCAACATTGTATTTGTCCCAAGTATTTAAATCTCCAGTTTTGTAATAATCAATTAATAATTTTAGCGCATTTCCTTGAGCTTCGTTTTCAGCAACAGTAACAGCTTTTTCTAACCATCCAATTACTTCATCAATGGCAGCACCGTACATTCCTCCTGATTTCCAAACTCTTTCTTCTAAACCGTTTTCTCCTTTAACTAACTTAGAATTTAAACCAAAAGAGATAGGCTCAGGATTGTTTTTGTCTGCTTTAGCAGCATAAAAATCAGTGACTTCTTGCTCTGTAACATCTGGTCCGTAAAAGTTAGATGCAGAAGCCAATAATAAATCTTTGCTAGCATCTAAGCTTACTTTTTTATTGTCAATTTCTGGATTAAAAATTACTTCAATAACCTCTTCCGCTAATTCAGTTTTAGTGTCAGCCATTAAAGTTGCAAAATATTCTTTTGAAAAATCTGGATTAAACTTATCCATAGAATAATGGTGATGAATACCGTTTGCAAACCAAAGCCTTTTGGTGTAAACCATAAATTTAGTCCAATCATCAGTTGTCTTATCTCCACTAAAATTTTGAATGATATTCTCTAACGCTCTTTTAATTTTTAAGTTATGACGGTAATTTTGATCCCAAATAATTTCCTTACCAGCATAACCAGCTTGAGTAATGTAATAAACTAACTCTTTTTGCTTTAATGATAACTTGTCCCAACCAGCAATTTGGTATCTTAAAATTTTAATGTCGGAAAAACGTTCAGTTTTCCATTTAAAACCATCCTCATCAGTTTCTGTGTATTGCTCTGTGTACCATGATTTGTTATCTGTTTCTTTTGCTGCAATATCTGTAGATTCTTCTTTTGTTGCTTCATCACCACCACAAGAAGCTAGGATTGTACTTGTTGTAAAAGCGATTGCTAAATATTTTGTAATTTTCATAGATAGTTTTTTCATTTTATTTATAAGGCTGACAAAAGAAACTAATTTATGTCGGTTTTCCTATAAATATTAGACTTGAATTAAACTATTGTCGTTTAGTGTTTAAATTTAATCGATTAGTTCAACGTTAAAATAAAAGAGGCTTCTATTCGTTTAATAATCAATTTGATAGCTTAGGTATAATAATTGTTAAAAACGTAAAGTTATTTATTAATTTTGTTGCTGATATGAAAAGAGTAGTTGTAGTTGTATTTATGCTGTTTGGTTTTATTGCTTTCTCTCAAGGAGAGAATAAAACTGATTCTAAAGGAGAGAAGCAAGGTGAATGGAAAAAATACCATAAAAACGGAATGTTGCGTTATGTTGGTAGTTTTAAAAATGATAAACCTGTAGGAGAGTTTAAGTATTATTATGACACTGGAAAGATGCAAACAAAGATGAGCCATAAAGGTTTTGGTACTTACTCTATCGTTTATTATAAAACAGGAGAAGTTAAAGCTGTAGGAAAGTACATTAATCAAGTAAGAGATAGTACTTGGACTTATTATGATGAAGAAGGCTATAAAAAAGCTACAGAATTTTATAAAAAAGGTTTAAAAGATAAAATGTGGTACACCTATTTTAAAAATGGACAGGTTGCAGAAGAAAAAGAATATGTTAACGATTTTGAAAATGGTGTTTGGAATAAGTATGAGCAAGATGGGAAAAAGAAAATGACGGCTACATATATTGATGGTGGATTAGAGGGGAAGGCAGTTTATTTTAGTTTAGGAAAAAGACAAATATCTGGGTTCTATTACCATGGGTTAAGAGCAGGTGTTTGGCTCTATTTTGAAAAAGATGGTATAAAAATTAAGAAGAAAGAAGAATATAAAAATGGAAGAAGAATAGGTGCGAATAAAGATGATAATATTGAAAAAGAACCTTTAAAACCTATTCTAGAAGATTTTCTTAAACCTGAAAATTTCATGTCACCTCGATAAATTATAACAGTGAGTAAAAAAGGAAAAGTATTGGTTGCTATGAGTGGTGGAATAGATAGTTCTGTTGCAGCAATGTTATTGCATGAGCAAGGTTATGAAGTAATTGGTTTAACCATGAAAACATGGGATTATTCATCTTCAGGAGGAACTAGAAAAACAACTGGTTGTTGCAGTTTGGATGATATTAATGATGCAAGGTCATTAGCTGTAGAAATGGGGTTTCACCATATTATTTTAGACATAAGAGAAGAGTTTGGCGATGCAATTATTGATAACTTTGTAAATGAATATATTGCAGGAAGGACTCCAAACCCTTGTGTGTTATGTAATACGCATATTAAATGGGATGCTTTGTTAAGAAGGGCTGATCAATTAGGGTGCGAATTTATTGCTACAGGTCATTATGCCAAAGTGCGTAAAGAAAACGACCGATATGTTATTTCTAAAGGGTTGGATGAAAATAAAGACCAATCTTACGTTTTATGGGGATTGTCTCAAGAAAGTTTAGCGCGAACATTATTTCCGTTAGGGGGATTTTCAAAACCTGAAATTCGAAAAATGGCAGCAGATAGAGGTTATGAAGAACTATCTAAAAAAGGAGAAAGCTTTGAAATATGCTTTGTGCCTGATAATGATTACCGAGGTTTTTTAAAACGAAGAGTTGAAGGCTTAGAAGAAAGAGTTGATGGAGGCGATTTTGTGGATATGGAAGGAAATGTAATCGGAAAACATAAAGGTTATCCTTTTTATACCATCGGACAAAGAAAAGGTTTAGTAGTTGCTCTTGGAGACCCACGTTATGTAATTAAAATAATTCCTGCAGCTAATATTGTAGTGCTTGGAACCAAAGAAGATTTGAATAGGAAAGAAGTTTTTGTGCGTGATTTAAATCTAATGAAATACAAAGAATTGCCTAAAGAGATGGAAGCATTATCAAAAATAAGGTATAAAGATAGAGGTGCTGATAGTACCATAGCTCCTCAGAAAGATGGAAGGTTAAAAATTTCATTTTATTCTGATGTGCAGGGTGTTGCACCTGGACAATCGGCTGTTTTTTATGATGGAGATGACTTAATTGGAGGTGGCTTTATTGATAATGAGTAATCAATTAGTCTATTTTCCGTAATTTTAACCTATGCGTAAATCAGTTTTACTTTTATTGAGTAGCATACTAATTCTTTTTTCTTGTTCTAAAGAAGAAGAAATTATTGTACCAGAAATAGCTTATGATTATGCTGGATTAGTGGTAGGAAAGTTTGTTATTTATGATGTAGATTCAATTACACATGATGATTTTAATAGTACAATAGACACTGTAAGTTATCAAATTAGAGAAGTGGTAGATTCTAAATTTACAGATTTAGAAGGAGAAGAAGCTTTTAAAATTATTAGGTATAGAAGAGATTCTGATACATTAAATTGGAATTTAATAGATGTTTGGAACAGTAAAATTACGGCTACTAATTTTCAAAAAACAGAAGAAAATATTAAGTATGTAAAACTGATTTTTCCTGTAAAAGAGGACGGTACCTGGGATGGAAATTCAATGAATAATGGAGGAGAGGTAACTTATGAATTTACAATTGTTGATCAAGCAGAAACTATTGGACCTAATTCGTTAGAAAGTGTCTTAACCGTTGTTCAGTTTGATAGCCCTGACAAGTTAATTCATCCGCAATTGTTTGAAGAAAAATATGCTAGAGGTATTGGAATGGTGTATAAAAAGAGTCTAGATTTAATAAGAGGAAACCTTTCTGCGCCTTTTAATGGTTATGATGTTACTATGACTTTATCTTCTTACGGTAATTAAAATAGAAAGGATTAACTATTTTATTAGAGCTCTTATTCTACCTAAGGCATTTTGATTTGACAAATCTTACTAAAAAATACAAGCCATAGAGGAGTGTTATTCTATTACTTCGTAATTTTGAATAAATAATACATTATAATATGAAAGTAATACAAGCTAACGATTTAAATAAATTGGAGTTGCCTTTGCAATTTTCCATAAGCTTTCATAAAGTATTTTCGATGTATGAAAAATACGCAAGTGCTGAGTTTGAGAAGCATCCTTTTCATAATTCTGCTAAGATAATGCTTAAAGAAATGGCTGATGTTCCAGAGTTAATTGAAGGGTTTTCAGATTTCAAATTATTAGAAAAACATCAAGAGAAAATAGAATTACTATTAAAGCCCTTATTTCCTGAATCTTTGTTGTTAAATGAAATTAAAGCGGCAAGTATTCCATTTTCGTTTACTTCTTTTATGTTTACTACGCGTTTTGAAGACATTATAAATGATGCTGGAAAGGATTTTAAGTTGCGGATTAGAAATTTTGATGATGATCTTTTTTATATCCATGCTTGTATCATGATCTTATCTTCGGTTTATAATTATAGTATTGATTTAAAAAGGCCTTTCTTTTTTGATATTCCTGATAAAAATGGTGAAATAAAAAATTATAGAGTTGCATTTAATGGTGACTTAGGAGAAATTATTCCAACTAAGAATGCTCCTAAAATTACGGAAGATGATATTGAAATATTACTAGATAGTTTTGATAATATAGAAATATGGAAGGAGAAATTTCCAGTAGGTAGTTATATCTTTAAAGGTTTTGGGATAGTCAATTTATTTGATGTTACAACAGATGAAATTATCTCAGAGATTAGAAATGATTTGTTGAGAGGTGATGAGAATTTAACTGCTGATTTAGAAAAGAACTTAAGAAGGTTTTATAATATTGAAGATTTAAGGTTAGGATTTTCAGTTTTCGAAGTTATGCCTGATGGTTTGATTGGAAAGAAAATGAAAAAATCAGAAAGCTTGATTTTAGATGCTGATACTGAATCTAGTTGTGGTTCATTTTTCTGTAATGGAGTAATTAATAAAGTATTTAATGAGGGAGAGTCCATCGCGATTTCTGATGTAGAAAAATATGGTAAAAACACCAAGCAAAATCCTTTTTATTTAAAACTTAAAGAAAAGAATATAGGGAGTATTATGTTAATTCCTATCCCATCAAAAAACAAGGATAGCCTAGCGGTTTTAGAGATTACTTCTCCACGACCATTTGAATTAAATTCGATTAATAAATATAAATTATTGGATATACTTCCTGTATTTGCATCTGCAGTTGATAGAGCTTCAAAGGAGCATCAAAATCTGTTAGCAGCAACTATTCAAGAACATTATACTTCCATCCACTCTTCAGTGAAATGGCGTTTTGATGAGGCCGCAGAAAAGTACCATTATGATTTAAGTAATAATAATGGAGAGAAGGTGAAATTGGATCAAATTGTTTTTGAAAATGTTTACCCTTTGTTTGGGCAGTGTGATATAAAAGGCTCATCTATAGCTAGGAATAAAGCAATTAGGGCAGATTTAACCCTGCAATTAGAACTTGCAATTGATGTTTTAAAAGAGGCTTTGAAAAGTGAAAAATTGCCGATATACGATGAGTTAATGTTTAGAATAACAACCTATTTCAATAACATTAGCAGAGGTTTAAAGGCTGGAGATGAGGTTGAAATTCTTGACTTTTTAAAACGAGATATTTACCCTGTATTTAATCACATCAAAGATATTAATGAAGACCTATCTAAAGTAATCGATATTTATGAATCTCGATTGGATAAAGATTTACATGCGGTTTATGAAAAAAGAAAAGACTATGAGAATAGTGTTACTTTGTTAAATGATAAACTTGCAAGTTATCTTGATGAAAAACAAGAAGAAGCTCAACAAATGTTCCCTCACTACTTTGAACGTTATAAGACGGATGGAGTTGAACACAACATGTATATTGGTCAATCACTAGTGAAAAAAGGAAAGTTTGAGAATCTTTACCTTTATAACCTTAGGTTATGGCAATTACAATTGATGGTTGAGATGGAAAATGTAGCTTATAGAGCAAAATTGGAAATGGAAAATCCATTAAGTATCGCATCTTTGATTTTGGTTCATAGTAATTCTTTAGCTATAAAGTTTAGAATGGATGAAAAGCAATTTGATGTTGATGGAGCATATAATATTCGATATGAAATTATTAAGAAAAGAATTGATAAAGCGCACATAAACGGAACAGATGAAAGGTTAACTGTTCCAGGAAAAATTGCGATTGTATATTCTCAGGAAAAGGACGCTATAGAATATATAAAGTATATTAGATTTTTACAATCAAAAAATTTATTTGGAAAATTGGAGAAATTAGAGCTGGAAGATTTACAAGGAGTTTCAGGTTTAAAAGCGTTAAGAGTTGAGGTGATTTATCAAGATAAAGAGGAGGAGAGATCGACTTTGACGTATGATGAATTAATAAAAGAAATTCAATCGTAAGATTAAATAAAGGCATTATGAGTGAAGAAAATCAGATTCTTAAAAAGGTAGATGATTATGTATTTAAGTTGTTTAAAACAGCAAATACAGATCAATTGTTGTATCATAATTATAAGCATACCTATGATGTTGTAGAGGCTTGTAAAGAAATTGGAGAGGGATTAGACTTAGGTTCAGATGAATTAGAGATTTTATTGATTGCGGCTTGGTTCCATGATGTAGGTTATTTAGAATCTTATGAAGATCATGAAGAATTGGGAATAAGTAAAGCCACTGAATTTTTATTAAAAGAAAAATATCCAGAAGAAAAGATAGCTACTATATCAACTTGTATTATGGTAACAAAAATGGAGGTTCAACCAACATCATTGTTGCAAGAAATAATTTGTGATGCTGATATGAAAGGATTAAGTTCAAGTAATTATTCAGATCGATCCAAATTATTAAGGGAAGAGTGCTTATTATTTAATGGGGATTGCATGGTTGGGCCAGAATGGTTAGAGAGAGAAATTGCATTTTTATCCAGTCATAATTATTATACCAAATATGCTCTATTAAATTATAATGAAAACAAGCTCAAAAACATATTAAAACGGAAGACCGATCTGACTAAGAAATCGAACAAATCTAGTGAACAGGATAAGAAAAACCAGATAAAAGAACAAGAATTAAATTTTAAGATTCAAAAATCTGAAATTCCTGAAAAGGGAATAGAAACGATGTTTCGAACAGCGTTAAAGAATCACATGGAGTTGAGTGCGATTGCTGATAATAAAGCCAATATAATGCTGAGTATTAATGCGTTAATATTGTCTATTGTTATTTCTTCCTTATTCTCGAAATTTGATAAACACCCCGAGTTAATGATTCCTTCAGTTTTTATGTTGATTGTATGTTTGGCTACTATTGTTATGGCAACTCTATCTACCAAACCTAAAGTTACAGCGGGTAAGTTTTCTACGGATGATGTGAAAAATAGAAAAGCTAATTTATTGTTTTTTGGGAATTTTCATAATATGGATTTAAATGATTATGAATGGGGTATGAAAGAAATTATGAAGGATAAAGAGTACTTATATAGTTCTTTAATTAGAGACTTACATTCTTTAGGTGTTGTTCTTGCAAAAAAGTATACTTATTTGAGATTGTGCTATACAATATTTATGTACGGAATGATTGTGTCAGTAATTATGTTTGGAGTGTCGATGCTTATTTCAAAGCTTTAGTAGTAGCTTTTTATTCAACGCTTCCTGTAGACTTTCAATTGCTTTGTTTAGTGCTTTAATCATCATTTTCTTAAAGATTAGATTATTGAAAAAACTATTTTTAAACCTTACTTCCAGTAAAATCATACATGAATTTTCTCCATCTTTTTGAAATTTAAAAGTTTGCGTGGTTGAAGGGAATATTCCCGATGCCGAGGTGAATTCAGAAAATATCATAGTGTCAGAATTCTTTTCATTTTGAATTGTTTCAATTTGTAGAGTACCTAACGAGGTAATACATTCATGTTTACTTCCTATTCGTTCAATTCTATTCCTGTCAAAATTTATGGTTTTAACATCTATCCATTCATGTTTTCTTTCAAGGCTAGTTAGTAAATCAAAGGTTGTTTCAATCGGATGGTTGATTTTCCAATTTAAACTTAATTGAATAGGTTGGCTGGTGTCTGTTTTCCTTCTAGGCGTTAGAGCTGGAACTTCCTTTAATAGCTCTGTTAAACTTTCATGATGGTAAGAAATCGGTCCAATGTCCTTATATTCTGTTTTATGGCTCTTCAGAGTAAACCACTTTGGTAAATTATTAGTGTCAGATTCATGAAAAGAATTTTCTGAAATTAAAATATATTCATTATTAGGAATATCATTTTTCATGAGCTTATGAGCAGTGGTAACATCTGCTCCCATCAATTGAAAATGGCCTAGAATATTTCGTTCAATTATATCACCATAATGAACTATGAATTTTAGGGTTAAATCAGGAGTAGAAGAACAAGAACCGCAATCACAAATACGATCTCTTTCATATAATTTAATATGCTGATGAAATGCGAGAAACATTTTTTTGCATTGCTCATAAATCACTTTCAAACTAGGTTTCTCCCCGTTCTTATAAAACAAAACAGCATCGCCTTCAATTTCTGCAACAGTCAAACCTAAGCTGTTATTTTTAATAATTATTTCTAACAATTCAGCAATAATATGAACGCCATGAACAATTTCTGTTTCATTAACAAATTTGGTAAATCCGCTGATATCTGGTATCAGTAAAAGTGATTTTTGTAACGTATTATTTGAATTCAAATTAGGCTAATTTAGAGTAGTAAAAATACGATTAATAAAGAGCTTGAATTGTCGATAGATTGACTAATTTTAGGTTCAACTATTTTGATATTTAATTCAACGATAAAACAATTAAAATGAAAAAATATTTTGACAGAGAATTAAGTTGGTTATCATTCAATTACAGAGTATTACAAGAAGCCATCAATCCTGATGTCCCTTTAATTGAACGATTGCGGTTCTTAGCAATTTACTCTTCCAATTTAGATGAGTTTTACAGAGTTAGAGTAGCTTCTTATATGCATGTTTTAAAACTGCAAAAAAAAGAAGGTATTGAACAAGATTTGGGAGTTAAAAAGCTCTTAAAAAAGATAAAGAAAACAGTTAACAAACAACAAATAGAATTTGGTAGAATTTTTAACGAAGAATTAATTCCCTTATTAGAAAAAGAGGATGTTTTTTTAATTAATCAAGATCAGATAGATAAAAAGCAACATTCATTTTTAGAAGAATATTTTGAAAAAGAGATTCGGCCTCATTTAAACATTAGAGATTTAAAAGAAAAGAAAAAGACCTTTTTAAAAAACAAAGGACTTTATTTAACGATAGAATCGGTAGGAAAAGAATCAGGAGAAAAAGAAAATTATTTGGTAAATATCCCTACAGATAAAACAAGTCGGTTTATTGTTTTGCCAAGTTCAAAAAATAAGGAAGTAGTTATTCAATTACCAGATGTGCTGCGTTTATTTATTGATCAATTATTTCCTGATGTAGAAATATCACAATGCTATGCTATAAAGCTAACTCGTGATGCAGAGCTATATTTAGAGGAAGAAATAGCAGAAACAATTGAAGAGAGAATTTCAATGAGTTTGCACAAACGTAAAGTTGGAGATCCATCACGTTTTTTGTATGATGAAAAAATGCCAAAAGAAATGCTTAAAGTGTTTCGTAAAAAACTAGGTGTAAAAAAAGATGAAGTTATTCCTGGTGGTCGTTACCATAATTTTAATGACTTTTTTGGATTTCCTGTATCAGATAACCCAAAATTATTTTACGAGAAATTTAAAACATTAGATCACCCAACATTAAAAAAATACCCTTCTTATTTTGATGCAATTACAGCTAAAGATTTTATGTTGCATTTTCCTTATCAAAACTACGATCATGTTCTGGAATTTATAGAAGAAGCCTCTGTAGATGAAAAAGTAGAAGAGATAAATATTACATTATATCGAGTAGCAAAAGACTCTCGTGTTTGTAAAGCTTTAATTATAGCAGTAAAAAAAGGGAAAAAAGTAACGGTTTTTAATGAGGTTAAAGCGCGTTTTGATGAAGAATTAAATATGTACTGGGGAGATAAAATGAGGGCTGCGGGAGTGGAAGTTTTGTATAGTTTCGATGAGCTGAAGGTGCATTCAAAAATATGTTTGATAAAAAGAAGAGAAAATAAAAAAATAGTCAATTACGCTTATTTTGGTACAGGTAACTTTAATGAAGATACAGCAACTATCTACTGTGATCATGCATTATTAACGAAAAATGAAGCGTTGACAAAGGATTTAGAAAACGTTTTTAATTTTTTGACAGGAAAAAATAAAACGCCTAAATTTAGTCAACTATTAGTCGCACCATTTAATATGCGAGAGCAGTTTGAGGCGTTAATTGACAATGAAATAAAACTCGTTCAGGAAGGAAAGGTTGGTAAGATGACCTTGGAAATGAACAGCTTGGAAGATAAAAAGATGATTAAGAAACTCTATGAGGCGAGCAATGCTGGAGTTAAAATAACTATTATTGTTAGAGGAATTTGCTGTTTAATTCCTGGGGTTGAGGAGATGAGTAAAAATATTAAAGTGATTAGTATTATTGATCGCTATTTAGAACATGGAAGAATTTATATATTTAATAATGATGGCGATGAAAAGCTTTATTTAGCCTCAGCAGATTGGATGAAGAGAAACTTAAGTCATAGGGTAGAGGTAGGGTTCCCTATTTTAGATAAAAGTGCTAAAGCTGAAATTAAAAAACTGATTAGATTGCAATTAACAGATAATGTAAAAGCAAGACGGTTAAATATGACTCAAAGTAATCCTTATAAAAAATCAGTAGCAAAAAAGGAAGTAAGAGCTCAGTTTGATTATTATCATTTTTTAGAGGGGAAATTGAATGCGAAATAATTAAAAATTCTGATTTCACCCTTTCTAATAGCACAGATAAATAGCTAGTATAATGGATGTTGGAACGTAATTAAATCGATTTTTATTAATTTGCAAACAGTTATAATTATCATTATAAGAAATGAACAAAATTCTAATTTTACCTTACAATATTTCTAAATCAATTAATGATTTAGATTATCTATCTGAAGGAATTTTAGAGGAACTTAATCAATTAATTTCAACTAACTCTAACCTGAAAACTACCTCACGGTCTACTAGTTTTTATCTTCTCGATAACCCTATCCCTCCTGCCGAAATAAAAGAACGATATAACATTGACTTCATCATTGAAGGAAGTGTGAAATTTAAAGATGGTACTTATCAAATTTCAACGCGTCTTTTTAAAACAGCTAATGAGGAGCTTTTATTAAATAATCAATCAGATATTAATCTAGAGAAATGGACTCAACCTTTAAATGGTATTTCAAATAATACCATTGCTGCAATTAATGGTAAAAAAGCCAACCAAGAAGAATCATCTAATGAGAATTCAATAGCCAAACAATTGTATTTAAGAGGTATTTATCATTGGCATCGCTATTCATACGAAGAAATGTTGTTGGCCATTCAATTATTAAAAAAATCCATTAAAGAGGATGAACACTTTGCGTTGCCTTATGCCGCTTTAGCAGATTGTTACAGCATCATTGGAATGATGGGGTATGAACAGCCTGTTCAAGCATTTAAATTAGCAAAAGAATTTGTTACAAAGTCACTATTATTAAATGATAAGCGTTCAGATTCTTATGTGTCAGCTGCTTTTGTTGACATTTATTACAACCGAGACCTTTCACAGGCAAAAATAAACCTCGAACAAGCACTAAAATTAAATAGAGATAACCTAAAGGCTCACCATGTTATGGCAATGTATTACATCCATAAAGGAGATTTTTTAGAAGCGGAAAAACATTCTATTATTACGATTAAACTAGATCCTTTAGCATTGCCTCATTTTGCTATGGTTATTAGAATTCAACTCTATTTAAAAAGATACCAAAAAGCGATAGATTATATTAATATGGCTATGAATATTGATGAAAAATCTGCAATGGTAAAAGCATATAGAGGTTATGCTAATTTGTTTTTAGGAAATTTAGAGTCTGCCATTGAAGATTTTAAAGCTGTGTTAGAACAGCAGAAAGAAAGTCCAATGTCAATGGCTAATCTTTCTTATGCTTACTCTAAAGCAAACTTCCATCAAGAAAGTAGAGATTTAGAGCAATCCATTAAACAAATGGATATTAAAAATGATACGGGAGTAATTGCTTACGCTTTAGCTATTGTAAAATTAGGTCAATCAGATTACAACGCTTTTTTTAACTACTCACAGAAAGCAATTGATATTGGTATTGGCGTTTTTCCTGCCGAATTAAAATCTCACCCCATTTATAGTGAAGTTAGAGAAGATTCTCGTTTTCAAAAAATGTTAGTACAATCTAATCTCTCTGATGAAAAATCGAATTTTACACAAAAAAGAAACCCCATTTCTTCAATAAACATAACTACTAATACATCCGAAACACTAACTATTGATCCTCAGGATATCTCTTTTATTCAGGCTAACGATAATTACAGTACTATCTATTGGCATGAATCAGGCATTTTAAAAAACAAACTACTTCGTATTACGCTAAAACATTTAGAACAGCAACTTGTTGTATTTAAAAACATAATCCGCTGCCACAAAACCTTTATGGTAAACCTTAATCAAGAATTAAATATTACAGGGAATGCTAGAGGCCTTTTTTTTGAAGGAAAATCTCTACCTATTCGTATTCCTATATCAAGATTAAAGAATAAAATAGCAGCACAATTGTTTGAGAGTTACCATATATAAAACAAGTAATTAGCCATCCCATTCGCCACAAAAATCCCGTTCACCACATTTTTTTCATTTAATTCTTATATGAATTCCCATTGGCTACATAAATATGTTTTAGCCTGAAACCGTCTATATGTTTGTCTCATAATTTTAAAACAATGCATTATGACAACATTCAAGAAACAAATTACAATTAACAGTTCCCAACAAAAAGTTTGGAATATTATCTCTGATTTAGGAGCCATTCAAAAATTCCATCCAGGAGTTAGTAAATCCTATTATACAACAGACAAAACAAGAGGTTTTGGTGCTGCACGAATTTGCGAATTACAGCCTTCTGGAAAAATTCTAGAAACAGTTAAACAATGGAATGAAGGAACTGGTTTTTTACTTCAAATAGATCCTATTGAAAAAGCTCCACCAGTTAAAAGCTTTAATGGCTTATTTGAATTAATGAAAATTAACGAAAATCAAACCGAAGCTTCATTAACGGTGGATTATGAAATGAAATTGGGGGCTATCGGAATTTTATTAAACAAATTAATTATTCAATCTAAAATGGAAGAAAATATTGAGGCCTTATTAGAAGGGTTAAAAATTCATTCCGAAAAAGGTCTTGAAATAACGGATGTAAAATCTTTACAAAAAATACTGAAAGCAGCATAGCAAAAACTAGTAATCAATTTAAATAAAAATTATGAAAACAATGAATTTAAAAATAGGGTTAGTCCTTCTTATTCTAGGAATGGGAGCTAACTCTTACGCAAAAAAAGGTGATGAAGCTAAAATTAGTGAAATGAAAGAATTAAAAGAAGCTGATGGTGTTAAACTCACTGAGGTGAATTACCAAGTGAAAGTAAGTGCAACACCCGAACAAGTTTGGAAAGTTTTAGCTCAATATGGTAACATAGCTTCATTTCATACCGGAATATCCGCGTCAAGTAAAGTAGGAACAAGTGCTGATGAGGTATCGATGGGATGCGAAAGGTCTTGTACAATTTATGATGGTAAACGAAAAATAGACATTAAAGAACGTGTTACCGAAATAGAGGACGGAAAATATTATCGGTACGAGGTATATGAGTGGACTAATTTTCCATTAAAGAAAATGTTTAATGGTTTTGGTGTACGAAAAGATACAGAAGGGAATACCATTTTATATCAAGTTCAAAATTATCGATTAAAGCCAGGGTTTTTAACTGGAATGATGAAGGGTAAACTTAAAAATGGAGCAAGAGATACTTTAATTCTCTACAAACATTTTATCGAAACAGGAGAAAAAAATGCAGATAAAGAAACAGTGTTAAAAATGGAAAAATACAAAAATGTATAGCCTCTCCATCCAATCCATAAAAAAAAGTGAGCTTAAAAAACAACAGTATTTATTAAAATGGATACAAATAATTAAAACTCAAAAATCAATCAATTTAAAAACTAAAAAAAATATGAAAACATTAAAATTGTTATCAATGTGTATTGCCTTCTCTTCTTTTTCTATGATGCAGAGTTGTTCAGCACAATCAGAAGGAAATGAAATGGCAGAAAACACCATGGGAAAAACTCATAAATGCAATGCTAAATGCTGTGAAAACAAAAAATGTGATTTTGTTCATGGCGAAGCAGGTCATACTTGCAATTCTGATTGTAGCGGTGAGTCCACAAGTTCTAAAACGAATGATGGGGTCGTTAAATCTCAAACGATAACTTTTACTAAGGGCAAACTTTATGAATTGGCATTTGCAGATATTAAGCCTGAAAAAATGGAGCAATTAAACAATGAATATTTTCCAAAGGCGATGCCTTTAATGGCAAAATATGGTGCAAAAATGTTAGGAGGATTTGGAGTAGTAAAAAATGAAAGTGAAATGCTTGCATCTAATATGGTTGCCATTTTTGAATGGCCTAATGCACAAGCTCGATTAAATTTACTTGCGGATAAAGAATTTCAAAAAATAGTTCATTTAAGAGATGAAGCTTTAAATACTGTTCAGTTAGGCTACTTTGAAGTTAAGGAAGATAAAAATGTAACTTTTAGATCTGATAAAGTTTATGAAATGGGTGCTGCTAATCTTGCTCCTGGAGAAGAAGGAAAGAAGGCTTTAGATGAATACTTTAAAGTATCGGAACCTATAAAAAGAAGTTATGGAGGTACTTACCCAGAATTCGTTCTTAATTTTAGTCCTGTCGATTCTAAAGGTCAAGCAACCTATACACCACACATGCAATTTATTGTAGAGTGGGATAGCCTTAAGGATAATGAAAAATTATTCGCTAATGAAGAGTTTAAAACTAAAGCAATACCACTCTTAAACAAAGCTGTTGAAAAATTTGATGCTGTATTCACTAAGTTTAGTTTCTCAGAATAAATAGTTTATACGATAAAGCAAAATGCCTGAATTTTATATCCAGGTATTTTGCTTTATTTTCATTTTTACAATTAATTATTTTTTCTTATTAGCCTTTACTACTCTAGGATGCGGAGTTCCATTTTCAGTGTAATATTTAAACTCTTCAATTATTTGATCGGCTGTTTTAGACATTTTCTTTTTCATCATTCCTTTCATCATAGCGCCCATCATTCCGCCTATTTTCATGGTCATTTTCATTTCCAATTTAACACTACCATTGCCTAAATCGGTTAGTTTCCAATAGTTATTCATGTGTCTTACCATAGATGGCATTCCTTCATAAACATCATAAGAAAGAACATGTTCAGTATCAGAATATTCAGTAATCTTTTCTTTTATATTTCCTATACCAGAAACATCGCATCCCCTTTCTGAACAAGTAGAACCATTAAAACTTTTAGTATCATTTGCCTGAGAATGCTTAATAGAAGAAGCCCATTTATGTGCATCTGCAAATTCAGGACCAAGTATTTTCCATGCTTTTTCTATTGTTGTATTAAGGATTATTTGTTTTGTAATAATTACAGGTGGTTTATCTTTTTTTGCAAAAGAACTAAGTGTTGTCAATAGTATCATAATTAGTGTTATTGTTGATTTTAAATTTTTCATTTTAATATGTTTTAAGTGTTATTTCGTTTGATTTCTGAAATTATTGTCAGTTCGAGCACTTCGATTTTACTCGAAACTGACACCTTTCCCTAACTAAACTTTCTTATTTAAGCATCACAGCTCCTTGCCAAGCATCCATTTGCTGCAATGCATCTTCTTTATAATGTTTGATTTTAGCGTATTCATCAGAGCCAAAATATTTTTTGTTAGCTGCTGCATTTGGCCAAATTGCTATTCCAAATGTATGAGGGGTATAACTATGATGTCCCTTAATATTCACCACTACAGGAGTCATAGATAAGGCAAAATCAACACCATATTCATTGGAGCAAAGTGGACCAGCTTTTTCAAAATACTTAGCCATTAAATGTCCTTTTTCTTTATTCATAGACATTCCATACACTTCATAAAACTTGTTTCCTTCTAATTTAACAGGCATATCTTTTGCAACTTCAAAAAAGCTTAGTTGTAAAAAACTCAATGCCTCATCTCTAATCTTTTTAATTTTTATAAATCGAGGATCTTTCTCAAATGCTTCTTTTTTAACAGCACTTGGCCATTCGAAAAATACAACCATTTGTGCTTTAATGTCTTTAGAATAATTGTTTTTAACGCCTATTTTCATTAATGGTTTCCCACCATATTCTGTTACAATTGGCATTACTTTCGGAAAGTAATCCTCTTTTAACTGCTTTCCCATTCCTTCTTTTATAGAGAGAAAAGCAACCTCTATTAACTTCCCTTTTTTAAAAATAACCTCTTTAATTTCGGCAGAAGACTCTACAGTTTCTGCTACTGTTTCTACTGTTGCTGTTTCAGAAGAAGTTTCTGATGTTTTGTTTTCGCTGTTGGTTGAACAGCCTGTTGCTGATAAGCCCAATGTTCCTAGCATAAAGGCTACAATAATTCCATTTTTTTTCATCTTTTTAATTTTTATGATTATTAATACCACAAAAATAGTTGGATGGTGTTTTTTA
>JAESTF010000175.1 GCA_016763795.1 Flavobacteriales bacterium | reverse complement strand
TATCTTTGACTTATGATTGAGAACATCTTTTCCATTACTAATAATTTTTCAAACTGGTTAATCAGCAAAGGCATTTCGGATGATGCTGCCCCTTTTGTACGCCTCGTTATAGTACTTTTTGTTTTATTCGTACTACTCTTTATTGTTGATTTTGTCGCAAAAAAAATAATGCGAGAAGGTGTTAGAAAGATTTTTACTAAAACTAAAAATAAATGGGATGATGTTTTAATAGATAAACGAGTTTTTGCTAAACTAGCCCATATTTTTCCTGCAGCTCTTTTTAATTTAAGTATTCACTTTGTTTTTGTAGATTTTCCCATTTGGATTTCTATTTCAGAAAAAATCATACATATCTATATTATAATTATTCTTTTAGCTGTTGCAGTTTCTGCTTTTAATGCGTTAGAATATTATTTTTCTAATTCAAAAAAATTCAAAGACAAACCGATAGAATCTTATTTTCAGTTAGCAAAACTAGTTAGCTATTTTGTTACTGGTATTTACATTCTGTCAATTATACTAGGTAAATCTCCTATTTATTTATTGGGAGCTTTTGGTGCAATGACTGCTATTTTGTTGCTAATTTTTAAAGATACCATTCTTGGTTTTGTAGCAAGTATTCAGATTGCCACCAATGATATGGTAAGAGTTAACGATTGGGTTGAAATGGAAAAATATGGTGCCGATGGAAATATTATAAAAATTACACTCAACACTGTTAAAGTGAAAAACTGGGACAATACCATTACTACTATTCCTACCTATGCATTGGTTTCTGATTCTTTTAAGAATTGGAGAGGAATGCAAGAAACTGGTGCTAGAAGAATAAAGCGACACATTAATATTCGTCCAGCAAGTATTAAATTTACGGATGTTCAAATGCTCGAAAAGTTCAAGAAATTTCAATTAGTCGCTCCTTACATTAGTCAACGTCAAACAGAAATTGAGAACTCTAATACTACTTTAAGCATTGATAAAGCAGAGACAATTAATGGTAGAAATTTAACCAACATTGGTATTTTTAGAGAATATGCTGAATTATATTTAAGAAACCATTCCCAAATTAATGAAAACATGACCTTAATGGTTAGACAACTACAATCTAATCAATATGGTTTGCCATTAGAAATTTATTGCTTTGCAAAAACTATTGATTGGGTAAAATATGAAGGAATACAATCTGATATTTTAGATCATTTAATAGCTGCTGCAGGTTTTTTCGATTTAGAAGTTTATGAATTAAGTGTTACCGCTTAATAAACCTCCAAACAAATTTTCATCACTACTATCCACTCTAATTTTGTTATTTTCAATTTAATATTAAACTTTATTTTCTTACTAAAAAACCATACTTTCGTTTAACAACAAATTTTATATCACATTAAAACGTGACATAGAGCAGCATTGGCATTAATTTACAAGAAATACTAATAAATAAAATTCACAAATGAATATAACAAAATCAATACTCTTTTGCCTTTTCATTATTTTAAATATTGGGTGTAAAAATGAAAAAAAAAAGAATATTAAAGTATTATCAATTGAAAAACAAAATGAAATAAATGAGTATCTAGAAGCAGAAATTAACCACACTCTGGGATTAGCAGTAGCTGTAATAAAAGATGGAAATATTATTTATAACAACTATTTGGGAAAGGAAGATTTAAGAAATAAACCAGTTGACAAAGAAACTATATTCCCACTTTTCTCTCTCTCAAAACTTATCACATCTACAGCAGTTTTTCAATTAATTGAAGAAAAAAAAATTCATCTTGATGATAAGATAAATTTATACATTGATAACTTACCTGAAGAATGGGGTAATATTGAAATAAAGAATTTACTAACTCATTCATCAGGACTTCCAGATTACGACTTAATGAACGGGCAAATTTCAGATAGTCTCACAATGAAAAACCTAATCCAAAATAAGTTACGTTATGAAAAAGGAGGGCGCTGGGAATATAACCAAACAAACTTTTGGTTTCTTACGCAAATAATTGAAACTGTTACTAAAAAGAGTTTTGAAGATTTCGTAAATGAAAATCAATTTTCAAACGACAATATATTTTTCTCTTCAAATTTCATTGAGCCAATTCGAAATAGAAGTTTTAAATATAATTTCAATGATAATACTCAAAATTGGGAGAAAATTAACTTTGATTTTGGAAAACGAGCTAATTCTGCTGGCGGAATAAATCTCACTTTAAATCAATTTGTTGAGTGGAATAAAAAATTTGATAATAATGATCTTATTCAACCTGCTACTAAAAATATAATGTGGACACCTTTTGAGTATAAAGAACCTTTCTATTTTGAGAATGAAAGAGACAAATTCTCATATGGTTGGCAACAATATTCATCAAACAATGAGATTTCTTATGGATTTACTGGAGGAATGGTAACTGGATATAGAAAATTCATAAATCAAAATATGACAATCATTATTTTAACAAATGGATTGAAAAACGCCCCAATTCGGAATAAAATTATTAATAAAATCGCAGGCATTATGGATGAAAATTTAGCGGAACAAAACTGCTACCAACAATGTATATAAAACTTAGCATTTAATAGAGAAAAAATAAAAGCAAAATATTTATATTTGGCTAAGTATCAACGCAAATGACCATAGCGGGTCCGGAATAACATGTTTTACGAAAAGTAAAACAATTTATATACCCTCATTTCTCCCAACAGTCAAAAGATACTAAACTCGTTTACCCTTGTATTGGAATTTCCTCCAGCACTAGGTTCGCAGATTGCCGTTTTTTTTCAATAAACACAAAAGAAAAATTTTGTATTTTTGAAAATAACTCGTCTTAACCTTTTACTGTTGTGTTTCATTTAGAACAAAAAAATGAATAAAGATAAGAAATCATTATTTAGAAAAGTGAATACACGAGCAAGAGGTGTTCATCATAATTTTGGTGGTGATTTTAAATATTCACGGAATCAGAAGCGCGAATCAGTCGAGCAGACAAAAGGCTCAATGCACGGTAAAAAAGAAAGAGGTCTTGACTACACACCATTATTCAGATTTTTGCAGTCGAAAGTTGATACTGAGTGGAATGAAGTATTTAGTGAAGCAATATCTCGTTTAGATAAACCAGAACCAATATTTTGGTTAGTAGCTGAAAATGAAGAGGACAAAAAAGATTACGTTCGAATTGGAGAATCAACTTATTTCTCTGGGCTGTACGTAGATAATGATGGGAAATTACAACTAACAAAGCCTGAATTAGATGCAAAAGATATGAAGCCACTCTGTAATTGTTGCACTCATACTCTAAATGGGAAAGTATTTGGAACTAAATGAAAACACAAAAACACAACACTGTATATGAAATCATAGCAC
>JAESTF010000174.1 GCA_016763795.1 Flavobacteriales bacterium | reverse complement strand
ATTCTTTTCTACCATTTCCTACTACTTAATGCTGTTTTGGTAAATATCAGAAACAAAAGTATCGTACTTAAAAAGTAAATCACATCCCTAGTATCAATCACTCCTCTACTCATAGAAACATAGTGCTCATTTATTCCAAGTTTCATAATAATATCATCAACTCCTCCAAAATACTCTAATGAACTTATAGATTCGAACCCTACATAGCAAAAAAAGCAAAGAAAAACAGCCACAATGAACGAGATAATTTGATTACTTGTTATGGCACTTGCAAAAACACCTATGGCTACAAAAACACTTCCTAAAAAGAGTAACCCAAAATAAGAACCTATTGTTCCGCCAACATCAATATTCCCTACAGGACTACCCAATTGATATACAGAATAGAAATAAACTAAAGTTGGAAGCAATGAAAACAAGACCAATGTAAAACCTGCAATGTATTTTGCAAATACAATTTGAAAATCTGTTAATGGCTTGGTAAGTAGCAATTCTATCGTTCCTGTTCTGCTTTCCTCTGCAAATAATCGCATGGTAATGGCAGGAACCAAAAACATAAACACCCAAGGAGCGATATAAAACAATGCATCAATGTTGGCATATCCATTATCCAAAACATTGGTTCCTCCAGGAAAAACCCACATCATTAAACCAATAGTTGTTAAAAAGACAACAATAACAATGTACCCGATTAGAGAACCTAAAAAACTACGTATTTCCTTATTTATTAATGTTAACATTATCCGTTTTTCACAAAGTGAACAAATTTAATATTTTTTAGATGATGTTTGTTATAAAAATTGTTAAACGGAGTGTTTGAGTTTATAAGTGGATTTTTATTTGTTTTATTTTTAACATTTTTTTACATTCTTAAATTAATGGTTTTTTAGTAATATTGTGTTCAGATTAAAAACAAAATAAAATGGTTGTATTAAAATTTGGGGGAACATCAGTTGGCTCAGCTGTTAGGATAGAAGAAGTTGCCAGCTTAATCAATACCTCAGAGCAAAAAATAGTGGTACTTTCTGCTATGTCGGGAACAACAAATAGTTTGGTAGAGATTGCTAATTATTTGTATAAAAAAAATAATGATAGTGCGAATGAAGCTATTCTAATACTAGAAGAACATTACATAAAAGTAATAAATCAGCTATTTAGCACTCACGAATTCAAAGAAAAAGGAATTGAACTTATCCAATCTCATTTTATATACATTAAATCTTTCACTCAAGATATGTTTACCTTGTTTGAAGAAAAAGCAATTTTGGCTCAAGGGGAATTAATTTCCACAGCATTATTGCACTATTACTTATCTGAAAAAAACATTGATTCTGTGTTGATTCCTGCGTTAAATTTTATGCGTACCGACAAAGATGGTGAACCAGATTTATTCTATATTAAAGAAAACATTACGAGAGAAATTACTAAAAATGAAAACTGCAACATATTTATAACGCAAGGATTTATTTGCAGAAATGCTTTTGGAGAGATTGACAACTTAAAGCGAGGTGGAAGCGATTATTCTGCTGCTTTAATTGGCGTTGCTTGTAACGCTAACGAAATACAAATTTGGACAGACATTGATGGGATGCACAACAATGACCCAAGATATGTAGAAAACACAAAACCTTTAGCTAATTTATCTTTTGATGAAGCTGCTGAGTTGGCTTATTTTGGTGCTAAAATATTACATCCAGCAAGTGTGCAACCTTGTAAAATAGCCAATATTTCTGTTCGGTTAAAAAACACCATGCAACCAAGTGCTCCAGGGACACTAATTAGTAGTAAATCTGCTGGTGAAGGAATTAAATCTATTGCTGCAAAAGACAGCATTACTGCCATAAAAATTAAAAGCGGACGAATGCTTTTGGCACATGGTTTTATGCGTAAAGTTTTCGAGATTTTCGAAACCTATAAGACTTCTATTGATATGATTACCACATCAGAAGTTGCTGTTTCGGTAACTATAGATGATACAAAATACTTGAACGATATTATTGATGAACTCAAAAAATATGGAACTGTAGAGGTTGATCAAAACCTTTCTATTATTTGTGTAGTAGGCGATTTTATTGCCGAGAGTAAAGGTTATGCTTTTAAGGTAATGGAAGCACTTAAAAACATTTCTATCCGTATGATTTCTTATGGCGGAAGCAGACATAATGTTTCGCTTTTAGTAAATACTTCAGATAAAAAAGAAGCTCTAAATGCTTTACACCAAAACTTGTTTAACAATGTTTAGTAAAGAAGAAATAACACGTTTTAAAAATATCCCTACTCCATTTTATTATTATAATTTGAAGTTATTAAAAGCTACTTTAGAAGAAGTAAAAACTATTTCTTCTAAATACAATTATCATGTACACTATGCTTTTAAAGCAAATACTAATACTGAAATTTTAGATGTAACACAATCTTATGGTTTAGGTGCAGATTGTGTAAGTGGAAACGAAATTAAAAAAGCAATCGAATGCAATTATACTTCAGAACAAATTGTTTTTGCAGGTGTTGGAAAAACAGATGAGGAAATAAATATTGCATTAGATAATAACATTTTTTGTTTTAATTGCGAATCTATTCCTGAATTAGAAGTGATTAATGAATTGGCTGCTGCTAAAAATAAAACAGCTCAAATTGCACTTAGAATTAATCCGAATGTGAGTGCAAATACTCACGCATACATTACCACTGGTTTAGAAGAAAATAAATTTGGTATTAACATGTGGGAATTAGAGGATGTATTGGTTGCTTTAGCAGACATGCATCATCTCAATTTTATTGGACTGCACTTTCATATTGGTTCTCAAATAACAGATTTAAATGATTTTAAAGGACTCTGTTTACGAGTAAATGAAATACAGGAATGGTTTTACGACCGACAGATTATTGTTGACCACATTAATGTTGGTGGTGGATTAGGAATTGATTATGAAAATCCTAAAAAAAACCCCATCCCAAATTTTGAAGCTTTTTTTAAATTGTTTAATGATTTTATTGAACTCAGACCTCAACAAGAGTTGCATTTTGAATTAGGCCGTTCTATTGTTGGACAATGTGGAACACTAATAAGTAAAGTACTTTACATTAAAAAAGGTGTAAACACCAATTTTGCTATTATTGATGCTGGCATGACAGAATTAATTAGACCTGCACTATACCCAGTCAAACTCGGTGTCCAGTGCGCCAAACACCGCATTCGCCTCTCGCATGCTCTCCT
>JAESTF010000173.1 GCA_016763795.1 Flavobacteriales bacterium | reverse complement strand
TTGGACCTGTTTTTCATACAACAGATGATGTAGAAAAAGACATCGAATCAATTAAAATTTTTTACAGAGGGATTAAAGGAAAATATCCTGAAAATGGAGTTCGTTAATTTAGTGAAACTTTATTTTGATTTTCTTCAAAATAGTAAGCTAAACTAATTCCGTTGAAAAACGGAATCTCAAACCTTTAAAAATAATTAGTTAGTTCTAAACTCAAATTTATGCTCTGCTAAATCTTCATTAGCTTTTGCTATTTTCTTTTTTAAGTTTTCTTTGTATTCCACTGTTTTATTAAAAATAGTTTCATCTCCAGCTCCAATGATTTGAGCAGCTAATATTCCAGCATTTAATGATCCGTTAATTCCAACAGTAGCGACAGGTATCCCTGGAGGCATTTGTACAATAGCTAATAATGCGTCTAAACCATCTAAAGAAGCTTTAATTGGTACGCCAATAATAGGAAGAGGAGTCATAGCAGCAATTACTCCAGGTAAATGTGCAGCCATCCCTGCTGCTGCAATAATTACTTTAATACCATTTTCTTTGGCATTTTTTGCAAATTTTTCTACTTGTTCGGGAGTTCTGTGGGCTGATAAAGCATTTACCTCAAAAGGGATTTGCATTTCATTTAAAAAATCTGCTGCTTTTTGCATTACAGGCCAATCTGAAGTGCTTCCCATTATTATACTTACTTGTGCTCTCATAGTTGAAAAATTAGATTACAAATGTAGTTATTATGATGTCAAATTTTTATTGTTCACAGATTAAATTAATTACATTTGCAACGAAATACTGATATGGAAATAATAACAGTTAAAGACAAGTCTTTTAAGCCTTATATTTCTGAGGAAGATCTTTTAGCCTCAGTAAAAAAGGTTGCATCAAAAATTAATATCGATTATAAAGGGAGTGTGCCGTTATTCTTGGGTGTGCTAAATGGTTCTTTTATGTTTTTTAGTGATTTATTAAAATCTATTGATTTAGAATGTACTGTTTCTTTTGTGAAATTAGCTTCTTATGAAGGTACAAACACAACAGGCCAAGTAAATGAGTTGATAGGGTTGAGTGAGTCTATAGAAGGTCGAGATATTATTATTGTTGAAGACATTGTAGATACAGGGAATACATTAGTAAAGTTGTATGACATTCTTTCAGCGAAAAATCCTAAGAGTATAAAAATAGCAACATTATTATATAAACCAGAAGCTTATAAAAAATCTCATCCAATTAATTATGTTGGATTAGAAATTCCGAATGCATTTGTATTAGGATATGGATTAGATTATGATGGTTTAGGAAGAAATTTAAGTTCAATTTACGTTTTAAACGAATAATGAAGATGTTAAATATAGTATTGTTTGGCCCTCCGGGTGCAGGAAAAGGAACTCAAGCAGCAAAATTAGTTGACAAATATAATTTAGTTCATTTATCTACAGGAGATATTTTCAGGGAGAATATCAAAGGAAAAACAGAGTTAGGAATATTAGCAAAGAGTTACATGGATGATGGTAATTTGGTGCCTGATGAAGTGACTATAAAAATGTTAGAATCTGAAGTTGATAAAAATTCGAGCGCAAAAGGTTTTATTTTTGATGGTTTTCCAAGAACAACAAATCAGTCAGAAGCTTTAGAAGTATTCTTAGAAGGAAAAAACACTTCTATATCTGTGATGCTAGCATTAGATGTTTCAGAGCAAGAGTTGATCAAAAGATTATTATTGAGAGGAAAACATAGTGGTAGGGCAGATGATGCCAATGAAGAAGTAATTTCAAATAGAATTAGTGTTTACAATAAGCAAACTGCAGTTGTTGCTGATTTTTATACCAATCAAAACAAGTTTGAAAAAATTGATGGGATAGGTTCTGTTGAAGAAATTTTTGATCGATTGAGTAATGCTATCAATAATCATAACGTTACAGTTTAATCTTATTCTTAATATTTTGTTATAATGTCGGGTTCTAATTTTATAGATTACGTAAAAATTCATTGCTGCTCTGGTAAGGGAGGTGCTGGTTCAAGGCACTTTAGAAGAGAGAAATACATTACAAAGGGTGGCCCTGATGGCGGTGATGGCGGAAGAGGTGGTCATGTAATTATTAGGGGTAATTCACAAATGTGGACACTCTTGCATTTAAAACATAAGCGACATATTAAAGCGGGGCATGGAGCAGGAGGGAGTAAGAGTACAAGTACAGGAGCGGAAGGAGAAGATGTCTATATACAAGTTCCATTAGGTACGGTTGCCAAAGATGCAGAAACAGGAGAGGTGATGTTTGAAATAACTGAAGATGGAGAAGAACAGTTTTTAGTTAAAGGAGGGCGTGGAGGTTTAGGGAATAATCATTTTAAAAATTCTACCAATCAAGCACCTCGTTATGCACAGCCTGGAGAAGATTACGAAGAAGCATGGAAAGTTTTGGAATTAAAGGTATTAGCAGATGTCGGTTTGGTTGGTTTCCCAAATGCGGGAAAATCAACTTTACTTTCAGTTGTATCTGCGGCAAAACCAGAAATCGCAAATTATCCTTTTACTACTTTAGTTCCTAATTTAGGAATTGTAGCATACAGAGATCATCAATCTTTTGTAATGGCAGATATTCCTGGAATAATTGAAGGAGCACATGAAGGGAAAGGCTTGGGCTTACGTTTTTTAAGACATATTGAACGTAATTCTGTTTTGCTGTTTTTAGTGCCTGCGGATAGTGATGATATTAATAAAGAATATGCAACCCTGCTAAATGAGCTCAAACAATTTAATCCTGAATTATTAGATAAAGATAGGATATTAGCTATTTCAAAATCTGATATGTTAGATGATGAATTGAAAGCGGAGATTGAGAAAGATTTACCTAAAGTTCCTTATCTTTTTATCTCTTCTGTAGCTCAACAAGGCTTGTTAGAATTGAAAGATGTACTTTGGAAAAGTATTAACGGTTAGCATTCATTATCTAATATATTTCGAACTGCATTGTCATAATCAGTGCTGGTTTTAGCCTTTTTAATTTTCTTTAATGTTTTTTGAGGGTTATTAAATGTAGTAGAAAAGTATTCCCAAAAATGAAGCATTTTTAAGATAATGTGTTTTGGTCCAGACAACGCTTGGCTGTAATCATTGTAAATAGTATCATGAAACTTGCTGAAAATTTCCATCCTGTTTTCTGGATATGTTTGTGTATTATTTTTTATCATATTCGGTAAAAAAGGATCTGCAATTAATCCTCTTCCTATCATCCAGTGATTGATAGAGGGAAACCTTTCGACCATTTCATTAAATCGAGTTACCGAAGTAATATCGCCATTGTAATATATTTTATGATTAGTGTTGTCTATACATCGTTGAAATGCATCTAAATCTACTCCTCCTTTATAAAGTTGTTTGCCAATACGAGCATGTATAGCAATATTTTTGATAGGGTATTTTTCTAAGATAGGAAATACCTGATGAATTTCATCGCTATTTTCATAACCCATACGCATTTTCATAGATACGATAACGTCTGATTCTGAATGAACTTTATTTAAAATTCGATCTATTTTTTTAGGGTCACAAATTAATCCGGAACCCATTCCTCGTTTTGTAACCATGGGATAAGGGCAGCCTAGATTCCAATTAAGTTCTTTGTATCCCATTTGTTTAATGTAATTGGAAACAAATAAAAACTCGTCTGCATCATTGGTCATTATTTGAGGAATAACTTCAAGCGTAGTGTTATTTTTTTGCAGAATATCACGTTCATAAGCAGGTTTGATGATTAGTTTTCCGTTTAAACGAATATAAGGAGCATAAAAAGTATCTATTCCTCCAAAATATTTATGAAAAGCATTTCTAAATCGGAAATCGGTAAACCCTTGCAAAGGAGAAGAAAGTAGGGTATGATTCATAGTTTTTTGTGAGAGTAGAATGTCGAATTTGTGTAGGCCTACCGTACCAAATTAATCTGACCAATTCTTTTATGTATATGGTGATCAATAGTTAATACCTTTACTTTCCAAGTATAAACACCGAGTTGTGCAAGCTGGCTTTTATAAGTTCCATCCCATCCAATTTTCTCATTATCTGAAGTAAATATTAACTCACCCCAACGATTGAATATTTGCATTTCAAATCCTATGATTCCCCATGTTTTTGGAAGAAAAATATCATTTAAATTATTACCATCAGGAGTAAAAGTGTTGGGAGCAAAGAATGAAAAATCTGGTTTTATCCAAATGTCTTGTAGTAATGTATCTCTACATTCAAACTCATTAATTACCAATTGCTCAAAAGTATATCTTCCGGTATCTTGGTAAGAATACTCTATATGTCTATCAGTAAAGATGCTTCCATCTCCAAAATTAAATTCTTGATAAAACTCATCAGACCAATCATCAGCTATAATAATATGATTTAGATAATAGGTTTCTATTGGATTTATGATGTAGTTAGCTTCTGGTTTAGGATGTACTGTTATGGCTTTTGGTATAAGAAGTGTTTCGGAAGCAATGCAGCCAGCATTGGTTGTTACATTTAACGAAACATTATAAATTCCTGATTCTAAATAAGTGTGGTTTGGAGACTCTTGATTGGAAGTTGTCCCATCTCCAAAATTCCAGAAGTAATTCATTGGTGTTAACGCAAAAGAATTGTCAAGAAAAGAGGTGTTGAATGGTTGGCAACCTGTATCGTTTAAAATAGTAAAAAGAGGAACAGGTAGAGGAAATACAACTAATGTATCAGTGTAAGAAACGGTACAACCATAATTTTCGATAAATAAAATAACTTCATATTTCCCTGTATCAGGAAATGAAATTTGGATAGGGTTTCCATTAAGAGTAGGTGCTACGGTTCCGCTTGTGCTAAAGTTCCAACTGAAAGTTGCTACAGAATTAAAATTTCCAATGGCATTGAGTGAAAATAAGTTGTTAGGTAAGCATTGTATATTTTGATGAGCATAACTTCCCGTAAGTTTAGGGAAAACAGAAAATGGATGCGATGTGGTATCATAACACAGGTTTTGTTGATTGGTAATTAATGTGACATTATAGGTGCCGCTGTCAGCATAAATGTAAGTAGGAGTTGTTAATATAGAAGTATCAGAATTAATTGTTTGATCACCAAAGTTCCAGAGGTAAGTAGAACTGTTAATGCTATTATTTGTAAAGTTGACGGTAAGTCCATTACAGAAAATAGATTGAGGAGAGAAGTTTGAAATTGGATTGTCAAAAATAGTAACAATATCAGTATATGATTCTGTGCACCCGAAATTTTTTATTGTTAATTCAATAGTATATGTTCCTGTGGAAGGGAATGATGTGGAGCCTGTTCCTCCAATTGAATTTGGAGGTGATGCAGAGCTTCCGAAGTCCCAAAGAACAGTATCAGTGGAATTGTTGTTTCCTAAAGCATTGAAAATAAAAGAGTTATTTAATAGACATTGATTAGTCACAGGTAAGAAAGAAGGGTTAATTATAGAATGAACAGAGAATGTTTGAGATATGGTGTCGTAACAAAGGCCTTGTTGGCTTGCAATTAATGTAACATTATATGTTCCACTATCAGCATAAGTGTATGTTGGAGTTGTTAATATGGAAGTATCAGAATTGATTGATTGATCACCAAAATTCCAAAAATAAGCCGTGCTATTCGTACTGTTATTTCCAAAAGGAACGCCTAATCCATTACAAAAAATAGTTTGAGGGGGAAAACTAGCTATCGGATTGTCAAAAATTATAATGGAATCAACATATGTTGATGTGCAGCCAAAATTTTTCATTGTTAGCTCAATTTGGTATGTTCCTGATGAGAGGAATGTTGTTGTTCCTGTTGCTCCAGAAACAGTTGGAGGAGAAGCGGAGGGACTAAAATCCCACAAAATAGTATCATTAGTGTTATTATTTCCTAATGCATTAAAAGTAAAAGAGTTGTTTAGGAGGCATTGATCGATTACGGGAGCAAATGATGGAGCTAAAGTTGGATATACTTCAAAATCATGAAAAGCAGTATCGGCACATGTTAAGCCTGGATTTGCTACAAGCATAACAGTATATATTCCAGTGTCAGGATAGTTATATGTAGGGGATAATAAATTTGAAGTGTCTAGAGTTGTTGTTGTGTCACCAAAATTCCAAAAATAGTTAGTAGAATTAAGGCTTCCATTTGTGAAATTTACGCTTGTCCCTGTACAAAATAACGATTGTCCAGCTTGGTTGATTTGATCTGAAAATTCAGCTGTAACAGATGGGCAATTAGATACATATATTAAAAAGTCACGATAAACTTCATTTATAAAAATTCCATTTCGATATTCTTTTACGCCAAAACTAACGATGTAGGTACCTATGTTGGTTGGAGTCCCAGATAAAAAACCAGTTTGAGGGTCTATTGTAAATTGGGGAATAGCATCTATTTGGTTTGCTGTAGAATAACCTCCTCCCCATGGAATGTCAGTAAAAGGCCCTGAGCTTGGTGGGTTTGGAGCTGGAGCTACATTTGAGCCTCCATTAAAAGGGTTTCTAAAAGAGTAGTATAATGAATCTCCGTCAATATCAGTAGCGCTTAAGTCGTAAGTGAAAGCTGACCCTGCGCACATGGCTGTTGGGGGAGGAGTGTTGAAGGTTGGGCTATTGTTGCAAATTGCAATAGCGGTTTCTGGAATATGAACCATATAAGTAGAGCCTTTATTACCAGGAGTGGGAACATTTATAGCACTAGAGTTTCTACAACATCTTTGGTAAACAATATCATAACCACCTATAATAGGGGGAAGATTTACAGTGTATATGTAGTCTGTTTTTTCGATACATACATTTGGTGGGGTAGCCAAGCAAGGGTCATTTAATATTATAGGGATAGTGTCAGATGTTGTAAAAGGAGAAAGTGGAACACTGATTAAATTTCCGTTGACATCAAATACTCCGATAGGTGCTTGAAAATCGAAAGGTGCACCTCCAACAGTATTACAGTCTCTAAAAATAGTTAGTGTTATTAAATAATTGTCATTACCTAAACATTGGTAAGACATAGTCCCTCCAACTAGATGAGAGGAAAAGCTGTTTTTACTAAATGAAAAAAATATAATTAGTAGAAAAGCTATTTTGGTAATATAGGTACTGTTTTTTTTCAGATTAAAAACTGTTTGATAGTTTGTAAAGATAAATAAATCAAATCAATAGCTTGTAATTAAAAAAACTCATAATTTGTTATTTGATGAAAGGTAGTTAAATGAAATTATTGTTAAAGCTAAAAAGTACTTAAGCTTATGATTATTGATTAAAAGAGATGAGATTTAGTTTTATAGTTATTATACTGAGTCCTTTTTCTTAGCTAGAATTATTGAAACGGATTATGCTAACAGATATGATAAACATCATTTCTCTCAATGTGCCAATTAGAACAAAACCAGGTGTAAAATAGGATTAAAACAGGAAGAAGTCTCTAAAAATACTATGTAAGCATAATAAAATTGTTTAATATTGTTATGTAAACATAGAAAATGAGTCGAATATTAACGGTAGATCAGAGTATAAAGTCAACTTGGCATAGTATGTTTAAGATGTATAATCAGGTTGCAGCAAAATATGATACAACTCAAGCAACAGGATTAGTGTTGTTAAGTATCAGTAAAGAAGGAACGCCTTCTACATCTATTGCACCTTCTTTAGGTATGGAAGCTACAAGTTTGAGTAGAATAATTAAAAATTTAGAAGAAAAGAATTTGATATATCGTAAACAAGATAAGCGAGATAAAAGAATGGTTCAAATCTTTTTAACAGAAGAGGGGGTTGAAAAACGGAAGATTGCGAAGAAAGTAGTTTCTGGATTTAACGAAATTATTGATGCTAACATTCCTCAAAGTAAGTTAAGTCTTTTTTTTGAGGTAATGAAGGATATAAATTTAACAATAGAAGAATATAGGGAACAAAACAATATATAAGTTTCTTTTCTCTTGTAGAAATTAGGAATGGTTGAAAATAAAAAATATGAATAGAAAAATTAACAAAGTAGCTGTTTTAGGTTCTGGTGTTATGGGTTCAAGAATTGCTTGCCATTTTGCCAATGTTGGAGTAGAGGTTCTACTTTTGGATATTGTACCAAAAGAAGCAGCGGATTCTAGCAAGCCGAACGAACGAAATAAAATTGTAAATGATGCATTGAAATTTGCACTAAAATCTAGTCCATCACCAATTTATAGTAAATCTTATACCAATAGAATCTCTACTGGGAATTTTGATGATGATTTATCGAAAATTGCAGCGTGCGATTGGATTATTGAAGTGGTGATTGAACGTTTAGATATTAAACAGCAAGTTTTTACTAATGTAGAAAAATACAGAACTCCAGGAACTTTAATTACATCTAATACTTCAGGTATTCCTATTCATATGATGTTAGGAGGACGAAGTGAAGATTTTCAAAAACATTTTTGTGGAACACACTTTTTCAACCCTCCACGATATTTGAAATTGTTAGAGCTAATTCCTACACCAAAAACGGATCCAATTGTAATTGAATTTTTAGAAGATTACGGACAACGTTTTTTAGGGAAAACTACAGTTGTTTGTAAAGATACACCTGCTTTTATTGCCAATAGAGTTGGTGTTTACTCTATTATGTCGTTATTCCATATGGTTAAAGAAATGGATTTAACGGTTGAAGAAGTAGATAAATTAACAGGGCCTGTTTTAGGAAGGCCAAAATCTGCGACTTTTCGCACTTGTGATGTAGTTGGTTTAGATACTTTGGTGCATGTTGCTAACGGTTTAGACGAACATTGTAAAAATGATGAAGTACATAGTTTATTCACTATGCCAGATTATATTGGTAAAATGGTAGATAAAAATATGTTAGGGTCTAAAACTAAACAAGGTTTTTTTAAAAAAATTAAAGGAGAAGATGGGAAGAGTAAAATCTTAACATTAGATTTAAATACCTTAGAATATAGAGAAAAGAAACGAGCAAAATTTGCTACGTTAGAAATGACTAAAACCATTGATGATCTTAAAGAAAGAACAAAGGTTTTGTTAGCAGGAAAAGATAAGGCAGGAGGGTTTTACCGCAAGTCTTTTTATGGATTGTTTGCTTACGTATCTAACAGGATTCCAGAAATTACAGATGCTATTTATAAAATTGATGATGCTTTAAATGCTGGTTTTGGATGGCAAATGGGTCCATTTGAAACATGGGATGTTTTAGGGGTTGAAAAAACAACGGCTAAAATGAAAGAAGCTGGAGTTGAGGTAAGTGTTTGGATTCATGAAATGATTGCAGCTGGTTGCCCTACTTTTTATAAGTTAGAAAATGGGGTTAAATATTTTTATGATATAGAAACTAAAGCATATCAAATAATTCCTGGTTCAGAAAATATATTATCGTTAGAAACTTTAAGAGAAGATAATACGGTTTGGAAAAATTCAGGAACAACAATTGTTGATTTAGGAGATGGAATTTTAAATATTGAGTTCCATACAAAGATGAATACAATTGGTGGAGAAGTAATAGAAGGAATTAATAAAGCTATCGATTTAGCAGAAGCTGATTATAAAGGTTTAGTTATTTCTAATGATGGTGAGAATTTCTCAGCAGGAGCTAATGTCGGAATGATATTTATGATGGCTGTTGAGCAAGAGTATGATGAATTGAATTTTGCGATTAAAGCATTTCAAGATACAATGATGCGTGTTCGTTATTCAAACATTCCAGTAATTGTAGCACCACACAATTTAGCATTAGGCGGAGGTTGTGAAATGAGCATGCATGCCGATAAAGTTGTAGCTCACGCAGAATTATATATGGGGCTAGTAGAGTTTGGAGTAGGTGTAATTCCTGGCGGAGGCGGAACAAAAGAGTTCGCACTTCGTGCTTCAGATGAATATAAAGATGGGATTCGATTGGATGTATTGAAAAATAGATTCTTAACTATCGGACAAGCGCAAGTTGCAACATCAGCAAAAGAAGCTTTTGAATTAGGTTATTTAAGAGAGGGAATAGATGAAATAGTTGTAAGTAGAGCACATCAATTAACTGTTGCAAAAGCTGCAGCGTTAAGTTTAGCAAATAAAGGCTATTCAAAACCTATCCAACGAAAAGACATAAAAGTATTAGGGAAAGAAGGTTTAGGGATTGTTTATGTTGGAGCTAATTCTATGAAATCTGGAAATTATATTTCTGAACACGATCAATTAATTTCTGAAAAACTAGGTTTTGTATTGTGTGGAGGGAATTTATCTGAATCAACTTTAGTAGATGAGCAATACCTTTTAGATATGGAAAGAAAAGCTTTCTTAGAATTGTGTACAGAAAAATTGACACTAGAAAGATTACAAAGTATAATAACAACCGGTAAGGTTTTAAGAAATTAAGATTATGGACGCATATATAGTAGCAGGATTTAGATCAGCAGTAGGAAAAGCTCCAAGAGGACTTTTCAGATTTACAAGACCAGATGATTTGGCAGCAAAAGTGATAAAACATTTAGTTGCTAGTATTCCAAATTTAGATAAAGAAAGCATTGACGATGTAATAGTTGGTAATGCAACACCAGAAGCAGAACAAGGACTGAATATTGGTAGAATGGTTTCCTTAATAGGATTAGATACTGACCAAGTTCCTGGAATGACGGTAAATCGTTATTGCTCTTCAGGATTAGAAACTATAGCAATTGCATCTGCGAAAATTAATGCAGGGTTAGCAGATTGTATTATTGCTGGAGGTGTAGAAACAATGAGCCCGATTCCTTTTGGAGGTTGGCGTATTGTTCCGAATGCAGATGTTGCAAAAGAAAATCCGAATTGGTATTGGGGGATGGGATTAACTGCAGAAGCAGTTGCCAATCAGTACAAAATTTCGAGAGAGGTACAAGATGAGTTTGCATTACAATCGCATTTAAAAGCATTAGATGCAATAGAAAGTGGACGATTTAAGGATGATATTGTTCCAATAGAAGTAGAAGAAATCTTTTTAAAAGATAACAAAAGAGAAACTAGAACTTATACTGTTGATACTGATGAAGGACCAAGAAAAGGCTCTAATATAGAAGGTTTACAACGATTAAGACCAGTTTTTGCTCAAGGCGGAAGTGTAACTGCAGGAAATTCTTCTCAAACTTCTGATGGAGCTGCATTTGTAATGGTAATGAGTGAGCAAAAAGTAAAAGAATTAGGATTAGAACCAATTGCTCGTTTAGTTAGTTATGCTGCAGTAGGTGTTGAGCCTCGTATTATGGGAATTGGCCCAGTAAAGGCAATTCCAGCAGTATTAAAACGAGCAGGATTAACATTGAACGATATAGAACAAATTGAGCTAAATGAAGCATTTGCATCTCAATCGGTAGCAGTTTTAAACGAATTGAACTTAAATAGAGAAATTGTTAATGTAAATGGCGGTGCAATTGCAATGGGGCATCCATTAGGGTGTACAGGAGCAAAACTATCTGTTCAGTTGTTAAATGAAATGAG
>JAESTF010000172.1 GCA_016763795.1 Flavobacteriales bacterium | reverse complement strand
CCAAATTCTTGAGGTAAGTAACCCAATACTTTTCTTAGTTCTGTTGGGCTTTTAAAAATATCTATATCATCTAAAAAAGCAGAGCCGTTATCAGCTTCCTGTAGCGTAGCTAATGTTCTCATTAAAGATGATTTTCCTGCTCCGTTTGGGCCAAGTAATCCAAACATGCCGTTGGTTAATTCAATATTTATATCATCCAACGCTTTAACACCATTAGAGTAAGTTTTTGATAAGTTACTGATTTTTAAAGTTGCCATATTGTATCTTTTATTTGATGCAAATATAATTTACTGTAGATAAATTAATTCAAAAGATACACCAATGGTTAAATTACTTTGATAAGCGGTTATTTTGTAATTTTGAAAAATAATGAATTATGAAGATTTCCATAAAGAGATAAAATATAGAACAAGCCGAAGTGGTGGTGCAGGAGGTCAGAATGTGAATAAAGTTTCTACTAAAGTTGAGTTATTGCTTGATGTGAATGCTTCTTTATTTTTAACAGAAAGAAGAAAAATAATTATTAAAGAAAAATTAGCAAATAAAATATCTAAAGAAGGAATTCTTTCTTTGAAATGTGATGAAACGCGTAGTCAGTTAACCAATAAAGAGATCGTGTTTGAACGATTTGTTAACCTGATAAAAACTGCTTTAACTCCTGTTAAAAAAAGAAGACCAACAAAACCAAGTAGGTCATCAGTAAGAAAGCGTTTGGATAACAAAAAGAAACATTCTCAGAAAAAATCGGATAGAAAATTTAAGGGAGGAGAGTAATTTTTTTGCTTATTGATCGGAGTCGAAATGAAGCAAAACATTATTTTTACAGTATGAAAATAGAATTCTATAAATATCAGGGAACAGGGAATGATTTTGTTATGATTGATAATCGTAATAATGTTTTTGATAAGAACAATTTAAAAGCTGTTCAACAATTGTGTGATAGACATTTTGGTGTTGGTGCTGATGGATTAATCTTAATAGAAAATATTGAAGATTTAGATTTTAATATGATCTATTTTAATGCTGATGGGACACAAAGTTTTTGCGGGAATGGAAGTAGATGTACGGTGGCTTTTGCCAAATATTTAGGCATTATAGAAAAACAAGCGTTGTTTTTATCAACTGATGGCGAACACGAAGCTTGGATTAATGATGAAGGAGAAGTTTCGTTAAAAATGCACGATGTAGAGAGCATTGAAAAAGGAAAAGGTTATTATTTTATTAATACAGGTTCGCCACATTATATTACACAAGTTGAAGATTTAAAAAAGGTAGATGTAAAAACTAAAGGAGCAGCTATTCGATATAGTGAACGATTTAAAGTGGAGGGAACAAATGTAAACTTTGTAAAGTTTGGAGATAGTCAATTAGACATTAGAACTTACGAAAGAGGTGTCGAAGATGAGACACTTTCGTGTGGGACAGGTGTTACAGCAGCAGCTTTAAGTTTGGCAGATCATAAAAGTTTAAGCTCAGGAGTTATCCATATAAAAGCAGCAGGAGGTAACTTAAAAGTTGGTTTTAAACGAAATGGAAACGTGTTTAGTGATATTTGGCTAATAGGTCCTGCTACTTTTGTTTATAAAGGAGAGTTTTTAATTGATTAGTGTCATTTTGAACGATAATTTGTTTCCGGTTTATCGGAATTACAAATTAAATTGAGGAATCTATTACAGTGAATAAGTAAAATGAAAAAATACCCTATAAATATAACATCAGAAATAACTGAAGAAAAACTCCAAAAAGGAACGTTTATCTTTATTTATAGAGCAACACGTATCCCTCCGCATATTGGAATTATAACCAATGGTTTGCTGTATGATATTACTTCGATAGGACCAAACATTGAATTACCTGTAATGGATTTTTATAAAACGGCTCTTAAGCGAAAAACAGAAATATTGTTTGTGGAACTAAATTCTTCTGAACTGGAGGGTACCAATAAGATTATTGGAGAGAAAGTTAAAAAGCATTGGAAGGTAACGGCTAAAACAAGTTGTTTAGCTCCTGTAAAAGAATTTTTAGAAGAAATTTATAAAATTGATGTATCATCTTCAAATTTTATTTTTGATTTATTACCTGTTTTATATGATGAAAATATTATTGAAGGAATTTCAGAAATGAATCTTTCAAAAAAGATAAAAAATAATGTCTTTGAGTTGACTAAATATACGCAAAAAGACATAGAGAATTGCATTGCAGCATTAAGCAGAAAAGAAAAAATCACGTGTTAATCGGTCAGTATATTTTTTTGAGAGAACTTCATGCAAGTGATTTTGATGTAATGTTGAAATGGGAGAATGATCCAAAGAATTGGAAAGTAAGCGGTACACACAAAAAATACACTAAAGAAGAGATTGAAGCCTTTCTAAGCATTAAACAAGATTTAGTTACTGAAGAACAATTTCGCTATGTGATTTGTTTAAATGATACAAAAAAATCAATTGGAACGTTAGATTTGTTTGAATTTGACATTCAAAATAATGAAGTAGGAGTAGGCATTTTAATAGCAGAAAAAGAATATAGGAATAAAGGATATGCAGAAGAGGTTATAAATCTTATTACTGCTTATTGTAGAAATGAACTAAAGCTTGTTAATCTTTTTTGTAATATCCAAAAAGACAATACAATAAGTATTCGTTTATTTGAAAAGTGCGAGTTTCAATTTGTTGAAGAGCGTATTTTAGATGAAGAACCAGTTAATTATTATGAATTAAAATTGTAAAAAAATCACGTCATTGTGATGAACGAAGCAATCTCTTGCTATAATAACAAGGTTGCCGCACTCGTGCCTCGTTCGTAATGACAAATTAATTAAATAATGCTAAAAAAAATAATCATATCTATCTTTTTAATTGTTGTATTTGTTGGAGCTTACATTGCCTACGACATGTATCAACAAGTATATCAACCCAATGTAACACTTAAAAATGCTACAGATAAATACTTTTATGTGCATTCAGATTATGGGTTTGATGATATTGTTCATAATTTATACGAAAAAGGGTACATTATTAATCGAGAATCTTTTGAATTTGTTTCAGAAAAAAAATCAGGATTTAAGAGTAATATTTATTCAGGAAGGTATTTGTTAGAGGAAGGAATGAGTAATAATGAATTGGTTGATTTATTCCGTTCAGGAGAAACCGTTCCAGTTAAAGTTACTTTTAATAATGTGCGAACTAAAAATGATTTAGCAGGGAAGTTATCTAGAAATTTAGAGTGTGATAGTTTAGAAATTTTGGATTTGATTAATGATAAAGAATTTGTCGCTAAATATGGATTTAATCAAACTACCATTTTAACCTTGTTTTTACCAAATACTTACCAATTTAATTGGGCTACTAATGCAGATGAAGCTATAAAAAGAATGGCTGAGGAGTACAAAAAATTTTGGACAGCAGAGCGTAAAGCAAAAGCAAAGAAGTTGAACTTATCACAGTCGGAAGTAGCTATTTTAGCTTCTATTGTGCAGGCAGAACAATCTATACATAGTGATGAGAGACCAAAAGTTGCAGGATTGTACATTAACCGTTTAAGAATAGGGATGTTGTTGCAATCAGACCCAACATTAGTTTATGGTTTAGGTGATTTTACAATAAGGAGAGTACTGAATAAACATAAGGATGTAAACTCTCGTTACAATACGTATAAATATAAAGGCTTACCTCCAGGTCCAATAAACTTACCCAACATTAAAAGTTTAGATGCTGTTTTAAATTATGAAAGTCATAGCTATTTATATATGTGTGCTAAAGAAGATTTTAGTGGTTACCACAACTTTGCAAAGAATTACAAACAACATTTAATTTATGCCCGTAAATACCAAAGAGAATTAAACAAGAGAAGGATTTATAATTAATGTTTCAAATACCAGAATATGATAGAAGTATTAATTTTATTTTTTTTAATTGAGATAGGAATTTCAAGTTTGTTATTGTAGTGTGTTCAAGTATTGCAGTCTGTCATTCAGAACGAAATTTTGTCCAACTTTTAGTTGGAGAACAAAATGAAGTGTGGAATCTATTAAATATTTCATAGTCGGTTAGTTAAGTAGATTCTTCACTTCATTTTATGGCATTGTTAAAGCATTGATAAGACATTGTTCAGAATGACTTTGATGAAACGTGAAAAATCTACAAACACTTTTCTTCCATAATATTTATATGGTGAGTTTCATGTCTGGAAATAATGTAGCCAATAGCTAAAACAATTAATTGGTTTTTGTTAGCTGCTCCATTTCTTTCTAACATCGTTGGAGTAAAACTATTAAATAAGGCAATCGTTCCTTGCTAACAATATTAAATTCTTTACAAATTTCACAAAGATTTCTTTCGTTCGTACCAGATTGAGGAGCATGGGCATCATGGTTATGCCCTCGCATATCTGTTTGGCATTTTGGGCAATTCGTAACGTACGGTTACAGAAAATGCGTTAGGTATCAATCATGTGAACCAATAGTTCTTTAATCTCTCATTTCTATTTCATGTAAACATCTTGTTATCAGATAATTAAATCTAGTAACTTGTTTATCTTTTTAGAAACCTAATTTTAATATGGTTTTATTTTTACTCTATTATTAAGTAACCTTTTAGTTATATTAAATTCTGTATATTCGTCATATTACAAAATTTATTTTATGAAAAAGTTGTTTTTTATTGTTTTAGGATTTGCCGTTGGAGAGTCTTTTTATGCCCAAAATGTTGGGATAAATGGAACGGGTGCAGCTCCTAATGCTTCTGCAATATTAGATATCGCAGCAACTAATAAAGGAATCTTAATACCTAGGCTAGCATTAACAGCTATAAATTCTAATGCACCAATTGGAGGGGGTGTAACAACATCTTTGCTAGTATATAATACGGTTAGTGCTGGTACAGGTATAAATGTTGTTACTCCTGGTTTTTATTATTGGAATGGAACTATTTGGGTAAGATTTATAAATTCAAAAGAATCATGGGAAACATTAGGAAATACAGGGACAGTTGCAGGAACAAACTTTATTGGAACAACTGATGCTGTAGATCTGGTTGTTAAAACTGCAGGGACCGAGCGAATGAGAGTTAATGGCGTGGCAGATGCTCAGGTAGGTTTTATAGGAATAGGAACCTCAGGTCCTCAAGCATTATTGCATACTGACGGAGGTGATGTCGTAATGGTAGGCGCGAATGGTAATATAGCAGATATCGGTGCTGCTGATGTTTTAGCAGTAACAGATGCAACTAAGTGGCCAATCAATGCTTATGCAACAGGAACAAATGCGGGGGCTGGGTTTTTTAAAATATCTAATGCTGCAAACGTAAAACCTGTGATAGATATTAAAAATGCAGGTACAGGAGAAGGCATTTTAAGTACAAGCACAGGTACAGGGATTGCATTTAGAGGTCAATCATCTACAGCAACAACTATAGGTCTGTTTACTAACAATAATAATGGAAATAATATTGATGTTGTAGATGTTCAATATAATGGAACAGGAACAAGCTCTAATGTAGCAATACGAGGCACTTCCAACTCTGCAGGAGCAGGGAATGGAACAGGT
>JAESTF010000171.1 GCA_016763795.1 Flavobacteriales bacterium | reverse complement strand
TCCTTACTCTTAAAAAAGAAATTAGACAGTTGTTTTAATTAGTAAAATTCTATTTTGAGAAATAGTTAAGTTGAACTATACTCCGTCTAGAGAAGGGTTAATATTTTATTTAAAAAGCTTAAAAACAACTCCGAAATCAAAGTTCCATTCTGTAAATAGAAAGTGTTGACTAGCTTTATCACTTTCATTTGGCGTTGTTCTTATATCTGGCATATCAATAAAACCAGCTTTATACTCTGTTCTGATAAAGAAATGTTTGTAGAAGGTTAAATTTAAGCCTGTTTTTGCGGCAAAACCATAACCCGCAAAATGAAATTCATCATACCTAGTAAAGTCCATTAATGTAACATTAGATCGAGGCATCATCACCCCAATTCCAAACCCAACCAAGTAGTTCAGTTCAATTTTATTAGGGTTTAATTTTATACGAAAAACATCTAATAAGTTTTGGTTATAAGTGATTTCGGCATTCAAGTAGTTTAATCCATCTGTATGTTCAAATTTTAGAAAATCTTCAGTTATAGTGAAATCATTATTAATATAACTTCCATCATAACCAGCATTGCTATTAATGTTTCCTGTAATTTCTGTTTCTTGTACGGAAACCATAACATATTTCATATGATCAACACCAATGGAAATGTCTATTTTATCGTTAATAAAATAACCTATTCTAAAGTTAGTTTGGGGTATTGTTATTCTTCCAAGATTAAGAAAAGGATCTATTCCTAGTTTCGATTGTCTATCTTTTGCCTCAACATCGTTTAATGTGAAATCATAATTATCTCCAGTAAAATGGATGTCAGAATCAGAGTACCAACCTCTATTCCATCCCCAAAAAGCATAAATTTTTCCTTTGTTGGATGTTGCTTCCACTTTTGGTGCTACACCTTGTGCAAAAACTTCAATGGTCATTAAACCTGCGATAATTGGAAGGAGGTAAAGTCGTTTGTTCATTTTGATTTTTTTTGCAAGAATACGGTTATTTTATAAGTTGAGAAATGATTTTAATTAGCTTTTAAATATTTCCATTAATTCTTTAGCAGCTTTAAACGGACTAATTTCTCCTTGCATTACTTTCTTCTCAAATATTTTGAGTTTAATGGTTATATTTTTGTCAGTATAAAAAAGTGTTGTTAAAGAAGAGTTAATGGTATGTTCTAACCAAAATTTGGCTTGTTCCTTTCTGTTTTCTAAAAATGAATTGTTAATTGTGGTATGATTTACAAAGCTTTCAATAATATCCCAAGTAGTGTCAATGTTTTTACTTTCTATTGCAGAACACGAAGCTGTTTTTGGAATCCACCCATTTTTGTTTGCAGGAAAAAGATGGAGCGCATTTTTATATTCTTGAATAGCCAACTTTGTATTATGAATGTTTTCTCCATCAGCTTTATTAATGATTACGGCATCAGCAATTTCCATGATTCCTCTTTTAATGCCTTGTAGTTCATCTCCTGCACCCGCTATCATTAACAATAAAAAGAAATCTACCATAGATTTCACTTCAATTTCAGATTGACCAACACCAACCGTTTCAATTAAAATGGTGTCATACCCAGCAGCTTCACATAAAATAGTAGTTTCTCGTGTTGCTTTTGCTACACCTCCCAAGGCTCCCGAAGATGGTGAGGGACGAATAAATGCATTATCATTAATAGATAGTTTATTCATTCTCGTTTTATCTCCTAAGATGCTACCGCCACTTTTTTTGCTACTTGGATCAATAGCTAATACAGCTACTTTTTTATTTTTTTTGTCAATTAAATAGATGCCTAGAGCTTCAATGAATGTGCTTTTACCAACACCTGGAATTCCTGTAACTCCTATTCTAACAGATCTTCCCGAAAAAGGTAAGCATAGTTCAATTAACTTTTCTGCAATTTTTTGATGTTGAAAACTTGTACTCTCAATTAATGTGATGGCTTTGCTTAAAATAGCTCTATTACCTTTTTTAATGCCATTAAAATAGTCGTTGGCAGATAAAGCTTTTTTTGTCTTGATTGTTATTTTGTTAATATTTTTCACGATAATTTATTGAAATAAAAGTAACAAAATTAAATTTAGCCCGTTATATATTGGAAGAGGATAAATAAGGTTCTATCGGAAAAATAACAATGTTTATCTATTCGTATGATTTTAAAGGAAAAAATTACCTATCGACAAACTAATATACTTATATTATGAGTACAGGAATTATTACCGGAATAGTAACAGTTATAGTTTTAGTAGGAATTTTCTTTTGGCTTTATTCAATAGGAAAGGACTATAAATCAAAAAAAGAAAAGCCTAAATAGGTTAAAAACGCCTTTTATCATTTTTCTTTTCCTTTTATGTAAAATTAACATTCGTGCATTTAGATAGTATATATCTTTGAGGATATATTCTAAGACATAAATATGATAGCGATAAAGGATTTACACAAATCTTATAAAATAGGAAAGAACTTATTACATGTTTTAAAAGGTATCAATATTGATATTGAAGAGGGAGAGCTAGTCGCTATAATGGGCTCTTCAGGCTCTGAAAAATCTACGTTGCTAAATATTTTAGGAATGCTAGATGTTGCAGATAAAGGTGATTATACACTAGATGGTGTTCCTATTAAAGATTTAGATGAAACTAAAGCAGCAAAATATAGGAATAAATTTTTAGGATTTATTTTTCAATCATTTAATTTAATTAATTACAAAACTGCATTAGAAAATGTAGCATTACCACTGTATTATCAAAAAGTAGGACGTAAAGAACGTTCCGAAAAAGCGATGAAATATTTAGAGAAAGTTGGCTTAGCTGATTGGGCAGAACATTTACCAAGCGAACTTTCAGGTGGACAGAAACAGCGAATTGCCATTGCTAGAGCGTTAGCAGCAGAACCAAAAGTGTTGTTGGCAGATGAGCCGACAGGAGCGCTAGATTCTGTTACATCATCTGAAGTGATGCAATTAATACAAGAAATTAATGATGAAGGAAAAACCATTTTAGTGGTAACACATGAACAAGATATTGCGGATATGTGTAAGCGTGTTGTACGTTTAAAAGATGGTGTAATTATAGAAGATAAAAAAGTAAATCAAGTACGCGCTTCAGATTATGTTTAACAGAGATAGCTGGCAAGAAATATTTGAAACAATCTCAAAAAATAAATTGAGAACTTTCCTTTCGGGATTTACTGTGGCATTGGGTATTTTTATTTTTGTAATTCTTTTTGGTTTTGGGAATGGACTTAAAAATTCGTTTAAAGTATTTTTTCAAGATGATGCTACCAATATTTTTAGGTTATTTCCTGGGAGAACCAATATTCCACACAATGGTTTTAAATCGGGAAGGTTTATAGAGTTTGATAATGATGATTTACAAGCAATACAAGAAACTTTTGCTTTTCAAATTCAATACATTACCCCTCGTATAACAAGAAATTATACAATAAAATACAAAAACAAATCAAATAATTATGGATTAAGAGCTGTTGCTCCAGGGCATCAGAAAGCGGAAAAAACCATAATGATGAAAGGACGTTTCTTAAATTATACAGATATTCAGAATAAAACAAAATATGCAGTAATTGGAAGATTGGTAGAAGAAGATTTATTTAAAGGAGAAAGTGCTTTAGGTAAAAATATAAACATTGGAAAACGATCATTTAAAGTGGTAGGCGTTTTTCAGGATGATGGTGGAGATAATGAAGAACGATTCGTTTATATTCCATACACAACAAATCAGTTAATAGAAAAAAATACAGATAAACTTGGGCAAATTATTGTAGCCTTTAATCCATCTATTGGTTATGCTGGAGCAATGGAGTTTGACCAAAAACTAATGGAGTTTATGAAGAGCCGACATGATATCCATCCCGATGACGAGAGCGGTATATTTTTAAGGAATGTAGCAGAAGATTTAGAGCAGAACCAACAGTTTGGTAGTTTATTACAGATTGTAGTAACTTTTGTAGGTATAGGTACTTTAATAGCAGGAATCATAGGGATTAGTAACATTATGGTTTATGTGGTAAAAGAACGGACGAAAGAATTAGGTATTAGAAAAGCAATAGGAGCAACACCTCGAATGGTTATTGCTATGATACTACAAGAGTCAATATTTATAACCACAGCAGCGGGTTATATAGGTTTGTTTAGCGGGATATTTTTATTGAATTCGTTGGGAGACACACTGGAGGACTATTTTATAAAGAACCCATATATTGATATGGGAACAGCAATTTTTGCAACTATTTTATTAATTATTTTTGGTGGAATTGCAGGTTATGTTCCTGCAAGAAGAGCTGCCAGAATTAAGCCAATAGTAGCATTAAGGGATGAGTAGGAAATTGTGAATGTTGAGTTATAAATTTTGAATAATTAAAAAGAAAAAAGAGATATAGATACAAGACCTTAGAAAAAGACAAAAATTAAACAGTCTATTTTCTTACCTCTTAAAGCGGAGCGGTCTATTTTCTAAAAAGAAGATGTTAATATTTAACAGAGATACATGGCAAGAAATTTTTGGCTCTATTCAAAAGAATAAGGCCAGAACTATAATTACTGTACTTGGTGTGTTATGGGGTATCTTTATTTACATTGTTTTATCTGGTGCAGCAAAAGGATTGGATAATGGTTTTGAAGAGAAATTTAAGGATTTAGCTATGAATAGTATGTTTGCTTGGGCGCAACAAACAAGTGTTCCTTATGCAGGTTTTAAAACAGGTAGACCAATACAACTAAAACTAGGAGATGTTAGGACATTAAAAACCAGAATTCCAGCAATACAATATATTGCTCCAAGAAATGTTAAAGGAGCTTTTGGAGGTGCAGCTGGTAGTGTTGTAAAGGATCAAAGAGTAGGAACTTATAATATTTATGGAGATTATCCTGTTTTAACGAAAATTGCTGCTCAAAAAATATATATAGGAGGGCGATTTATTAATAGTGGAGATATAGATGATGCTAGAAAAGTTTGCGTAATAGGAGAAAGAACACAAAAAGAATTGTTTGCAAAAGAGGAAAATCCATTAGGGCAATACATAAGAATAGATAAAGTATTTTTTAGAGTGATAGGAGTTAAAAAATATGAAGAAGGTGGAGGTTTTGGAGATGATGGAGATATTACCATCCCTTATACAACATTTAGAAAATTATATAACACAGGAGAGAATGTTGGTTGGCTGGCTATTGCAGCTTATGATGATGCAGATGTAATGCAAGTAGAAGAAGATGTGAAATATGTACTAAAACAAATTCATCAAATTGCACCAGAAGATGATAGAGCAATAGGCTCATTTAACTTAGGAGAAATTTTTAATAAAATAAATGGTTTTGCAAAAGGGTTAACTTTTTTATCACTAGTCGTAGGAATTGCAACAATACTTGCAGGAGTTATAGGTATTGGTAATATATTACTTATTTCAGTGAAGGAACGAACTAAAGAGTTGGGAGTAAGAAGGGCTTTAGGAGCAACCCCAAGTGAGGTGCGGGGGCAAATAATATTAGAATCAGTATTCTTAACATTAGTTGCTGGAGTTTTTGGAATTATTTTAGGTGCTTTAGTATTGCAGGGGATAGATGCAGCAACACAAGATTCTGATATTCCATACACAAACCCTACAGTACCAATTCTTTATGTGATAGGAGCTTTGGCTACAATGGTAGTGTTAGGAACGTTAATAGGATTAATACCTGCACAGCGTGCGGTTAGTATAAAGCCTATTGATGCATTAAGAGAAGAATAGTTAATTAGATAATGTGATAATTATTTAATGTAAAAATGAGATTATTAAATAAAGAAATAATAACAACGTAGAGGTGGTTAGAACAAACTAGTCACTTTAAACTTGAAGAACTTTAAACTAAAAACATGAAAAAAGCAGGAAAGTATATTTTAATAATAGCATTGATATTGGGAGTGATTTATGCGACTAACTTTTTTATATCAACCAATAATCAAGACCCGATTAAATATGAGTCTGAAAACCCAATACGTACTAATATTGAGAAAAAAACAGTTGCAACAGGGAAGGTAGTCCCTGAAGATGAGGTGGAAATTAAACCTCAAATTTCAGGAATTGTAAATGAAGTTTTTGTAAAAGAGGGGGAAATTGTACAAACAGGTGATTTGATTGCGACTATTAAAGTTGTGCCTAACGAACAAGCCTTAAATAGTGCAATTGGTAGAGTAGAAAATGCTAAAATTTCGTTGGCTAATAGCGAAATTGATTACAATAGAAATAAGGGACTTTATGATAAGGGAATTGTTTCAAATCAAGATTTTATAGCAATTGAATTAAGGTTTAATCAATCAAAACAAGAGTTGGAGAATGCAGGGAATGATTTGAAGATTATAAAAATGGGAACAGCAGGTAAAGGAGCTACAAATACTAACATTAGAGCAACAGTTTCTGGAACTGTACTTACAGTTCCTGTAAAAAAAGGAGATCAAGTTATTGAGAGTAATAATTTTAACCCAGGAACAACAGTAGCAACTATTGCCGATTTAACAGATATGATTTTTGAGGGTCAGGTTGATGAAGCTGAGGTAGGAAAATTAAAAATGAATATGCCATTAAGCATTAGTTTAGGTGCAATAGATGATAAAAAATTTGAGGCCACTTTACGTTTTGTTGCTCCACAAGGAATTGAGGAACAAGGAGCCGTTCAGTTTAAAATTGAAGCTAATGTTAAGTTAGATTCTAGCTTTTTTGTGAGAGCAGGATATAGTGCAAATGCAACTATTGTTATTGGAGAAAAGAAAAATGTATTAGCGATTAAAGAAGCTTATGTCCAGTTTGATGAAGAAACAAAAGAACCTTTTGTAGAGTTAGAAATTGGAGATCAAGAATTTGAACGTAGAGAGATTGAATTAGGACTTTCTGATGGTATAAATGTAGAAATTTTAGATGGCTTAATAGAATCGGATAAAGTGAAGGTTTGGAACATAACTGAACCATTTAAGAAAAAGAATGATAAAGACAAGACGAAAAAATAAAGTAATTAGTCCGTCATGCTGAACTTGTTTCAATATCTATAAAAACAGACTCTGAAATAAATTCAGGGTGAGGTTAAGAGAAAAGAATAAAACTATGAGAATTATATTATTAATAATTGGGTTCACTCTTTTGAGTGTTGTAAATGCTCAAGATACTAAAGTTTGGACGTTAAAAGAGTGTGTTGATTATGCATTAGAAAACAATATTTCGATAAAACAATCAGAATTAGATAAAAACATTTCTATTGAAGATGTAAAAGTTGCAAAGTGGAATTTTGCACCTAACTTAAATGCAAATGCTTCACAGTCGTTTAACTTTGGATCCTCTATTGGAGTTTCAGGGGCGAGAATTCCTGCAGATTTTAGATCGAATAATTTTGGAATTAATTCTACTATTAATTTATTTGATGGATTTGCTAATGTACATACTTTATCTCAGGCTAAAATAGGAGTGAAGGTTCAAGAAGCGGCTATCACAAAAATGAAAAATGATATTTCGTTAAATGTGGTAAATTCTTATTTGCAAATTTTATTTGCAAAAGAACAGTTAAAAGTGGTTGAATCTCAATTAACAATAAGTGGTGCAGAGGTAAATAGAATAAAAGAGCTTGTAGATGCAGGGGTTTTACCTCAAGGAGATTTATTAAACATAGAATCTAATTTAGCCACGGATAATCAAAATGTAATTGTAGCACAAAATACCTTAACTATTGCTAGTTTAAGATTAGCTCAATTACTCCAGTTAGACATAATGGATATTAAAGTGGAAGATATTAGTGTTGACATTCAAAATCAGGCAATTTTAAGTAATGATGTGGGGGCTATTTATAACAAAGCGAACGAAACATTTCCTGAAATTAAATTAGCGGAATTAAACATCTTAAATGCGGAAAAAAGTGTTAAAATTTCTAGGGCTAATTTTTATCCATCTTTAACAGCTAGCTTTGGTATGAATACTGCTTATCAACATAGGCAAAGTACTACTGATTTTTCTCCATTTTTATTTAGCGACCAAATAGATGATAATTTAGGACAGTCAATAGTTTTTTCATTAAACATTCCAATATTTAATCGGTACCAGTTTAGGAGTAATGTAAATAAATCTAAAATTAATGTTGAAAAAGTACAGTATAATTTAGAAAGTGAGCGTTTAAGATTAAGAGAAACAATACAAACTGCTTATACGGATGCACTAGCTTCTTCAAAATCGTATGATGCAGCAATAACTTCTGTAACAGCTCAACAAAAAGCGTTTGATTATTCGCAAGAGCGTTTTAAAGCTGGAGCAATTAACTCTTTTGATTTTAATCAGACAAAAAATAACTTGCTAAATGCACAATCACAATTAATACAAAGTAAGTATGATTTTATGTTTAAACTAAAGGTGTTAGAGTTTTACTTTGGAGTTCCGTTTATAGGAGAGTAGTAAATAACATTATTTACATAATAAGGCTTAATTAAATTTCCTCAAACAAAAATAGTTCTCTAAAAATTAATATATTGTTGTCTTAATTTTATTTTATGACAACTACATTATTGGCCATAAGTTTTACATCACTTTATCGTGGAGTAATAGGAATGGCAACTTTAATATTAATAGCCTGGTTATTTAGTAATAACAAAAAACAAATTGATTGGAAACTTATTGGAAAAGGATTACTTATTCAAATCATTTTTGCGATTTTAATTTTAAAAGTTGATTTTGTTTCTACAGGATTTGATTTTGTTGGTAGAATTTTTGAAAAGACAATTAGCTTTACACAAGCAGGAACAATGTTTTTGTTCAGTAGTTTTGGTTCAGGTGTAATTGAATCACCATTGGTGAATTTTGCTATAATGGTGTTGCCAACAGTTATTTTCTTTTCGGCATTAACCAGCTTATTTTATTATTGGGGAATCCTTCAAAAGGTAGTGTATGGCTTTGCTTGGGCAATGAAAAAAGTAATGAAGCTATCTGGAGCAGAGAGTTTAGCAGCAGCAGGTAATATCTTTTTAGGACAAACAGAAGCTCCATTATTGGTAAAGCCTTACTTAAATAAAATGACCAACTCAGAAATGATGTGTTTAATGAGTGGTGGAATGGCAACTATTGCCGGAGGTGTTTTAGCAGCTTACATTGGTTTTTTAGGAGGAGATGATCCTGTAGAACGTGTAAAGTTTGCCAAACATTTATTGGCAGCATCTGTAATGTCGGCACCAGCAGCAATAGTAGCAGCAAAAATGTTAGTGCCAGAAACAGAAGAAATTGATGAAGAATTGAACATTTCTAATGAGAAAGTAGGAGCGAATGCTTTAGAGGCAATTACCAACGGAACATCAGATGGTATTCGGTTAGCAGTTAATGTTGGAGGGATGTTGTTGGTGTTTACAGCATTAATGGCTATGGGTAATTATTTGTTTTTTAAAATTGGTGATTTGACTAATTTAAATGAATTTATTGCAACAAATACGACTTATGACAGCCTATCGTTTGAACTACTGTTTGGATATATTGGCGCGCCAGTAGTATGGTTAATGGGAGTTTGCCAAGAAGATATGTTTCTGGTAGGACAATTACTCGGTGAAAAAACAATTTTAAATGAGTTTTTAGCTTATGGTTCTTTAGGCGAAATGAAAGCCGCAGGTCAGTTTCATGAGGAGAAATCTATTGTTATGGCTACCTATTTTTTATGTGGTTTTGCCAATTTTGCATCTATCGGGATACAAATAGGAGGGATAGGTTCATTAGCTCCTAATAGGAAATCTACACTAGCAAAATTAGGATTTAGAGCATTGCTTGGTGGTACAATAGCCTCTTTGCTTACTGCTGTTATTGTGGGAATGTTACTATAATTTCTGTTTGGGGTTATTCACAAAATCCAGTTTTAGTGAACCCTAACGGTTTTAATATAAGTAGTGATCGATGGCAGGTTGCTATTGTTTATGTTTTGTAGGTAATATCTTAGTCTCTATACATTCTTACATCTTTATATTGCCAGATTAAATTCATTATTTCCCAATTGCCATTTAATTTTATTAGTTGTAGATATTCTACCCAATTGTCTGAAATTATTTTTACTGTTGCAATGTGATTGTAAATATCTAATATCTTAATTTGATTATTAGGATTAAATGGAAATTTAGTGCCAGATTTATTCCAATCTTTTGCAAATTCAATCATTTGTGCTTTAGTAGTAGCTTTTCCAAACTGCTTCATTTTATTTCTGTCATAACCTATGGTTACTTTGTTTAAACTATCATTTAAAACAGAATCCATAAGTTTTGGTTTTAGCTGTTGTAGTGCTACTAAATATCCCAATGATTTTCCCGTTATTTCTAACGAATCTGTTTTGGAAGTAGTTTGACTTAGTTTTATAGAAGCATTTGAATATATATTACGAACATCAATAACCTTATGTTTAGCATCCAAAAGTTTAAGTTCTATGTTGTTTCCAATAGCATCATAAGACTTTTCTCCAATAGCATAGTTCCATTGATTCATAATTAGATCATCGTTTTTATTATGATACGTATATTTTATATGATTTCCCATATCATCATAGGTATCTTGGTATGAAGCTATACCATAATAATTTTCTTCAAGTTCAAGCCTTTCATTTAGGTTGTAGTGTCCTTTAGGAGTTCCATTTTTATCTGTTAGAATCCCAGTAATACCAAATTTAAAATATGGAGATAAATCAACTAATTCTTTCTTTAAATTGTATCGTTTCTCTATAGTGTATACTGTTTTTTGCTGCCATTGATATTCTGTAATCTTCCAATTAGATTCCATAGGAACATCCTCAGAATCGAAAAAATTAAGCTGTTTTTTTAAATTATTTTCATCTAATAAGTACACTTCTTTATATACGTTTTTATCATTCGTAATCCTGTTGTTATTGGGGTCATAGAATGTTCTAATTTCTTTGTCATTTTTATAGTTAAAGACAACTATATAAACTCCTAAAGAAGCTAAAGGGTGAACTTTTTCTGTATGATAATGGTTATTGATTATTTTCGAAAGTCTATTAGATTTATCATATTTAAAAATATAATGAGAATTGGTAGTAGCTGTACTACTATCTATAGGATGAATTCCTACAATATCTATAAAAGGAGAAACGTGATTGTATCTTAAATGCCTAAAGTATTTTGTGTTTTGAGCAAAAGAAGAACTACTTATTGAAAATAATAGTAATATAATTGTTCTAGTCATCATTTTTGAATTATTGTCCATTCAATGTTTTTTAATTTTGCTAATTTTTCAATTTTTCCAAGACCAATTTCCTTTCTTCTCTTATTTACATATTCTGGTTTTTCTATTTCGAAAAAAGATGTGTTTCCGTTTTTATCTTTGGTTGTTTGCGAACCATAGATTTGAGGTTTGTTATCATTAACAAGTATTCTGTCAATTAACCTAGCATACTGTATTGGTTGAGATTCGTTTCTTAAAACAGATTCTTTCATTAATGGCGCATACTTATTTTTTGTTTTAATCGAGCTGTGTTGGATGATACTCCAAATTGCAGTATTAGCTAACCTACTAACATCATTAATGCCAAGCCATCCATAGTTTTCAAGAATTTTTATTAACTCGTTTTCAATTCGCTTGTCTTGTTCTTCGACTACTTTCCAGAAATAACTCATTTCAGTTGAATTTTGCCCGAATTTCTTTTCAGCATCTTGATATAGCCTTCTAAAAAGTTGGTCTTCCATAAAAAGGGTTTCGAGCTTAGTATTCAACGAATCCAATTCTTTTTTATTGGGGTGCTGTATTTGACTATAAACTGATAATGAGAAAATCCCAAACATTATTAGACAAAGTGCTTTTTTCATTTTTTTAATTGTTACCAATAGTTAGTATATGAAGTGTTAGGCATTTATAAGCACTAACTACGCTTTAATCACTTGTTAACTAATGATTTTACGATATATTGTTGTTAGATTTATTTTATTCGTTGATAACTAAATCTAAAAATGATCTAGCGAATTCTGAAGACAATACATCGCCCTCTCCCAACTCAAAAGGTTCACTCAATCCTTCACTATTAGCTAACAGTATTAATGTTAAGTTTTTTTCTAATACTTTTAAATAAAGACCAGAATATGCATCCGGTTGCCAACCATTATGCCAAACCAAAGTATATCCTTTGTATTTTTGAGTAAACCAACCAAGCCCATAAGGTGATAAATTTCCATTGTTCAATATAAATGGGCGAAATTGTTCTTTTTTAGTATTTTCTTTGACCAATAAATTTTGGTTAATGGCATTGTCAAATAGCATTAAATCTGTAACAGATGATATTATTCCTGCTCCTGCATTTAGTTGAGGGTCAGGGTATTTTCCAAGTTCAAATGTTCCATGACTTTTTATTATATAAGGCTTAGCGAGGGATTTAATGATATTTGGTTTAGAAGTGTCTAATTGAGATGATAAAGAATTTTTCAAATTTAACTTCTTAATTATCATTTTATCAACCAATGTGTCAAATTTTGATTGAGTAGCTGTTTCAATAACGTCAGAAAGCATTCCAAATAAGAAACCGTTATATTTATAATTATTTCCAGGGATTTTTTCAGCTGTATGAGATAAATGATGTTTTAAAGTTATATCGTCTCTATTTGGTTGATATTCATTTAAAAGGAAAGAATATTCTGGCATATCTGTATTGAAATACCCTAAAATTCTTTCACAGGAGCCTAAATAATCTGGATAATAATCTTTAACCTTCCAATTAAGATTAATGTCACCATCTTCGACTAATTTCATTAAAACTGTTCCAGTTATAGTTTTAGTAATTGAAGCAATTCTAAAAGGTGTTTTTGGTGTTACTTTGATTTTTTTTTCTATGTCGGAAAACCCAAAGCCTTTAGAATAGATTAATGAATCATTAGATGAAATTCCTATTGATAATCCCGGAATTGAATATTTTTCCCGCAATATTGAAATTTGTTTTTCATATTCATTAAGTTGTCTTTCAGATATGGTTTCCTTATTTTTTACATTGCAAGAATATATAAGAGAAATCAGCAGTATTAATAAAATTGTTTTTAGGTTTTTCATGTTGTTATTTTATACATTCTTTCCTGCTGTATTTTTTTCATATTCAGGACAGTCCAACCGGATATCAGAAGTCAACAGTTCCTTTTCCATTAGATTACAATAAGTTCTATTTTCAGATTTATCATAAAATTGACAACCAAAACAGGTTCGTTGAACAGTTAAGATGCCGTTATTATTTAATTGATAAATTAACTTACTCAATGTTTCAAACACACTTTCTAAATCTGCTATTTCAATATTCTTTAATTGTTTTTCTATTGGATTTGCAAAATTTTCAGTTTCTGTAACTGTTTTTCTCCCTAAATCAGATAATAAAATTGAATAACTCCGACTATCGGATGATGAATAATCTTTAATGATGTATTTCTTTTTATCCAACATTCGAATAGCATCGCTTACTGTTGGCTTGGTAATATTAAACTCCTTTGCTAAATGACTAACATTACAAAGTTCTGATTTATGATAGGCAATGAAAATTAGTATTTGAATTTGAATTGGGCTTAAACCTATAACTTTTGCGTGCTCCCAAAGTAAAACTTTAAATACTTCAGATAAACGTTCTAAACCAACAACAATTTTACTTGTGATGCTTTTCTGTTGAAATTCTATATTGAAAACACTTTTGTCCATTGATAAAAAAAACCTACTGAATATAACATCCAGTAGGTAAAGTTAGTAATCCTAATTATTTTATTCAAATAATTAATTACAATTTTCCATTCCGACTCTGTAATCAGATTTATAATATTACTAGCTTCTTAGTTCCTCTGATATCTCCAGAAGCAGTTTCCACTATTTTAATAATATAGGTTCCATTGGCACCAATACTCGCAATGGGAATTGTCATTGAAGGTGAATTAATTGCATCTTGATATACCAAGGAACTGCTCAAATTAAAGATTTGAACCTCATACGTTCCTAAACTAAAGGCTGAACTCATATCTAAATGAACTTCAGTTGAAGCTGGGTTTGGGTATATGCTAACAGTTTCAGGACTTATCAAACCAATTCC
>JAESTF010000170.1 GCA_016763795.1 Flavobacteriales bacterium | reverse complement strand
TCTTCAGTTTAGGTAGATCAAGACCAACTAAACAGGCTGACTTCAGGTTGTTATCAGTAATATCTAAATACATTAATTTATTATTTACAACTACTCCTTTAGGTAATGATTCTAGTCTATTGTGAGAAAGGTTAAGATGGGTCAAGTTCTTACCAAAATTTGCACTAAAAGATTTTATTTTATTTTTCTTAAAATTTAATCTCACCAAATTAGGGAGTTCAGAAATTACAAGTGGTATCTCTCTTAATAAATTATTAACCAATGAAAGTTCTTCAAGTTTTGTTAAACTCTTAAGAGTATCTGGAAGGTTTTTTAACCTGCACTCGGTTAGTCGTAATATTTTAAGATTCGTTAATAATCCTATACTTAAGGAAAGTTCATCCATTTCAACATCTGTGATCCAAAGTTCACTGAGCAATGGAAGCTTACTTAACTTTAGAAAGACATCTGAATAATTACTACAATACTTAAGATGAATTGACTTCAAATTAACCATCGAATCTACATTCGGAAATTCTGTGAATAAATGTTCATCAAAAAATAATGAATCAACGTCCTTAGGATAAAGCAACGCACTATCTATAGAATTAAAGGTTTCTTGAGAATGACCAATAAATGAACAAAATAAAATACTCCCAACTAGAAAAAGAAGTTTCATGATTTATTTAATCCGGATAATCCAGCGTACAGTCATGTTGGACACTCTTGTCTCATATCCATCTACATTTAGCTGGAAACGATCTCCACTCGTATTATAACTACGAATCGTAATTACAGTTCCATCATCATCAAGAAAATCATTGGTATCACCATTTCCAGAATCATCATTATTTACCCAATCAAGATTATTTGCTTGATCTACTTGATACCATCCACTTGTAGTATTACCTCTTAAAAATCTTCCTCGAGATGCGTCTCCAGACTCTGATGTAGTAGCATTATTTAGATTAGGAACTGCAGAACCATTCATAGGGCTTGCAGCATCCGTTACCGTCTGACCGTTACATTCATACCAACCAGCTGGTAATCCTGGAACACCAGCCATGTTCCCGTGCCATCCTATAATAGAACCAATTGGTACCATACCATAACCTGCGGCTGACCACGTAGCATTACCCGCACCATCTTGGCACATTAAAAAATCGCCAGCTGTTGGACCTCCTCCTCTTATTCTTACCGTACCATTTACATCTAAGGTTCTTGTCGGTGCATTTGTATTTAGCCCGAAATTTCCACCTGTATTAAAATATGATTCTCCTCCTGCCGAAGCCCCTAACCAAATTCTTGCATCACCATCAGCTGCGACATATAAACCCCAAGAACCAGCTCCATTTATAAAACTAGCATTAGTGTTCGTATAACCAACCCCATACATATTATTTAATGTTGCCACATTTGGTTTATAACTAGAACCAATTACATAAATAGGATTGGATTGAGCGCTATTTGCACCAACACTATTGTATGATCCTACAAGACCTCCATTATTGTGAGCCGTTCGACCAACCCAACCTGCTACAGTTAATTCATCTGTTGGAACAGTAGTTCCAATACCAACTCTATTAGTCGAAGCATCTACCATAAGTGTATTAAGATCTACTATAAGGTCTCCGTTATTATCATTTTGCAGATATAAAGGTGTGTTTGTGTTTGTAATAATTTCATTTCCATCAATACGAAGTGAATTCGCGATTTCCAAAGATCCAGTATTAGCTGTTCCTGTTGCGTCTGTAGTACTAAATATTTCTGTCCGTCCATTACTGTAGACTCTCACCCTAGGTGTGTTATTAGTTCGAATCACCCAATCCTGAGCATCGGTTGTGCCAATAAAATTGGTTCCTGGATTTGTCCCTGAATTTCCGGTTAAGCCCCAAGCATCTCCAGACATCATAAACTGTACCCATTGAGCTCCATCCCATAGCCAATAACTATTTGTAGTCTCATCATAAACAGTTAAGCCTTCCTCTGTTGCACCCAAACCAGCAATTCCAGATCGCTGACCAGTAGTTAATCGAGGAATTAGAATACCCTTGTTATTTGTTGATGAAGCAATATCAAGCATTGCATAAGAATTTGGAGTAGCTCCCGTTCCGTTTATACCAACATTCTGTGCACTTAAAGTCACCCCCCAAAGTAACAACGTAATTACAACCGTTTTTTGTAAAAATTTATTCACGTATTCTAAATTTATTAAAGTATTTTTTTAGTAAGGAAAAAATAAAGGTATGAAATTACTAATTCTATTAATTTCTTCTATTCATTAACTTAGTTGCATAACTATTTTCTGAACCAATGATAGATAACATATAAATTCCGGTACTCAATTCTAAGTTATTTAACCTAATGGCATTATTACCTTGCTCTATATGATAAACTTTATTTGAAATTATTCTACCTCTATAGTCATAAAAGTAAACTGTAACATCTTCATCTTGTTCTGCAGTAATATTAAAATTTAACTGATTATTACCTAGAAGTAATCCATCAACAACAAAACCATTAGAATTACAGCTTGTTGATGCTATTTGATGATATTCAACTGTCCCATCAAAATCTACTTGCTTTAATCTGTAATAATTCACACCTGATGATGGGTTATTATCTATTACCGAATAAGTATTAACTGCAGTACTATTTCCTGCTCCTTGAACTGTAGTTAATTCGAAGAAATTAATTGCATCATAACTTTTTTGAACCTCAAAATAATCGTTATTAATTTCTGTTTGTGTAGTCCACTCTATTATTGCTTCTCCTGTGCTACAATCAACATCAAAATTTGTTAATTCTACTGGCAATGGATTTATTCTATCTACTAAAATCCAATCTTCAAAAAAATCTGCTACTGGAACTGTAATTCCTGTTACTCTATCATTTCCGGCATCATTTGTTCCAAATAATTTATAAGTTTCCCAATGTCCTAATCCTGTATTGAATCGTTGTGCCAAAAGATTTGATTCTGTTATTGTATTTGTTCCACCTATTTCATTGCCTGCTGGATCATAACTCATTGTTAGAGTAATCGCAGGTTTTGTTCCGTAGGATAGTGCATCGATGTGCCAAAACCTATCGGCAACAAATAACGAGCCATCAAAAGTTGCTGGCAAATGAATATTCATGTTAGTAACTGCCGTAGGGTTAGGAGCATTCATATCTGAAGTTTCCCAAGTGGAAAGAATAAATTCTGCTGTTGCACCTGCACCAGCTGTTGTTTTATTAATAGTTAAAGGTATTTTAACGTTACTAGAGGTTGTCCAAGGAATTACATAGATACCTGTTGTTGTTCCTATTTCCCATTGTATTACATCAGTTTCATCTTCTGACACAATATTTCCTCCTGTACCAACTGTAGTTAATGCATTTGCATTACTATTGGCTAATACTAAGTATGCACTGTTATCTATTACAATATAGCCATTGTTGTTTATTACAACTCTAGCTTGTGAATATACTATACTAGCTGTTAGTGTAAATAATATGGTGGTTAGAATATTTCTCATTGTAGTCGTCTAAAAACAGTTATTACTTATTTTCTTGTAATTCTTTTACAATCCTTCCTAACTCTTCCAATTTTTGATTCTGCTTTTCAATTAATGCTTGTTGTTCTTGAATGGCTTTGGTAAGAATAGGAATAATACGAGTGTAATCCATTACCATAAACTTTTCTAGTTTTAAATTTTGAGCTTCATGAGCTTTAACTTCCCTATTACTATTGGTAGGAAGGTTTTTCTCTCTAACAATTTCTGGTAAAATTTCTTTAACTTCTTGAGCAAGAAAACCATATTCCATTTCGGTATTTAACCCCATACCAGGGTTTTTTTCAAGGTCAAAATCATAAGTTACAGGGTTTAATTGTTTCACAATGTCTAGTGCTTTTTTAATAGGTTCAATATTCTTTTTTAATCTTTCATCAGAAGCTGCTCCAAAGAAGCCCGTATAGCCCAAATCCTCAATAAAAAGACCTGCCCAACCATTTCCACCGCCATTAGTTCTCGTTCCTAGTACACCAAAACCCTCTCGTCCATTAATCGTACCACGAACTCCAATAGCAGAGTTCGTAAGGGTATTGTTAATAGCCAATCCAAAAACACCGGCAGAATTGAAGGCTGACCCACTATAATTTACAATTCCTTCAATAGCATTATAACCATTAGTTGTACTGGTATTATAACCAGAAACGGATACACCTGATGTTCCTGCATTGTCAAAAGACGCCATTGCATTGGCACCAACATTTACACCAGCATTGGTCATTTGCAACATGCTCGTAGGCGTAGCGGTTCTAATTCCAATTTCATTTGTACCTGCATCTACAAAAAACATATTTGCCTGATTATCAGACTCTATTCTAAAATTCCTATCAAGACCTTGTTCATTGAATATAAATTGGGTATTGGCATCCAAATCTACCGATACAGCACCATTTTCATAAATCCTTAACCTTCCATCATTCCCATCATCTATCAAAGACATTAAATTAGTACCACCAGTGTTTACATCTCTCCAATACACATCATCACCAAAAAAAGATATACCGTCATCTCTTACCTGAAACATACCAACTCCTGCATCTTGAATATTAAAATCTCCTGTTCCATTTAAATTAAACGTCATTTGGCGTGCACCTTGAGTAATTGTTGTATTTTCAACTAAGGAGCCTCCTAATCTAACCCTGTTTGCACCAGTATTATAATAAAGTCCATTATCTACTAAAGGACTTCCTGTTGTAAACCTAACCCAATCACCTCCATCCCAATAATAATATCCTAAACCTGTAGTCGCATTCGTATTATAAACTAACATACTAGTAGTAGCACTACCTGTTATCGGAGCAATTGTGGTTAAATTGGCAATATTCACTCTAGGTATTAATAAGCCCTTATTTGCTGATGAAATATCCAATAGAGATCCTCCATCAGGTGCTGCACCCGTTGTATTTATACCTACGTTTTGGGCATTTAATGTAACACTAGCAAAAAGCATTATTGCTACAACGGAAATTTTTTGTACAGTTTTATTCATAATTTATGTTTTAACAAAGCGGTTTGAAGGCTTATGGAATGCTTCGTAGGGTATTCACTTTTACTTGTAAAAAGTTATTTTTTAATGGTTTAACTCTGTGCAAACTTACAAAAAAAATACACTTAAATAAAAATATTTTTTCCTGTAAGTTTCTAACTCTCAATATTTAAATACTATTATTCTTAAATTAGACGGAAAAAAAAATAAAAAGGTTGCGTTATATTTAAAAATAATCACTTCCCAGTTCCTTGCTTTTCTGAAAGCTTTGTAATAACATCTTCATAAATTAACATTAAATCTCTTGGGACCTGAGCATAATATGCTAGACTATTGTTAAATTGTTCTTCTGAAATGTTAAAATCGGCATACACTTGCTTAAATAACTGTTGCTTATTTATTGTATCTTGATTAGATAGTTTAAGTTTAATTAAAGCTTGTGTCAATTCAATTTCAGTTATTACTTCTACCATTTTATCTTCTAAAATTAAATTTTTAGGAGGCACTATTTTTTCTTCTTCACAAGAAACACTCACAATAAGCATGAGAAGAGAAAGTATGTATTTATACGTTTTTTTCATTTTAAAAAGAAAACCCTATTCTATAATTTACAGAATAGGGTTTAAGAATTTTCTAATAATTTTATGCCGCTACTTCTTTATTAGTAGATAATTTAATTGTTTTTGCGGCTTCTAACATTTTTTCTATCATCCCAGAGCCAAATTCTCCATCAATTACATCTCTAACTTCAAAAACATCAGCACCAATTTCTGCTTTATATAAAAAATGATTTTGTGTTTTAACACCTGAATCAGGAATATCTTGTGTGTAAATAATTGCTTTTTCTTCTTCTTTAATAATTTCTGAGGTAAGAACTAAATCTTCTTTTAAATCCATTTTTAATAAATCAATATCAGCTTCACCATACATTATTTCTAAACCAAAATCTAAACCCACAATAATTTCTAAAGCTCCTCTCTCAGTTAATTCCACCTCTGGATTACCATGTATTTCTGCTTTAGGAACCATTACTGTTAAATTAAACCCCCACTCACTTAAGTCTAGTTTCTCAAAGCCTTTAAGCTTCACCACCTCAGTAGTTTCTTCAGAAATTTCTTCTGTAGATTCTCCTCCGCAAGCAACAATTGAAACTGTCAAAAGAAAGAGGCATAAGTAAGTAAGTTTTTTCATAATAAATAAATTTGAGAACAAATATAAATTAAAAAAATTGAACATAGAAATCTCTAAAAAAATTATTTCCCAATCTTTACTCTAATGCCTTCTGAATGCGAAGTGAATTCTGGTGCGTACATACATTGAATACTTGTAATACCATTAGAGAAATTTCCATTCATGTTTACTCTTAATGGATATTCGAACACATAGGTTCCTTTTCTTAAATAGTCGAAAAAGAAATTTGTAGAAGCATCTTTTGTACTTTCATAATAACCTAAACCATCTTGATAACGATAACCTGAGAATATATTAATTGGCTCTAAACCCGATGCTCGCATATCTTTCATATGCACATATTCCATATCTCTATCTACTCTTAATTCAATTCTAACTTTAATTTTATCTCCCACTTTTAATTTAGTTCCTTCTACAATTGGAGTAATAACAGGTCCAGAAGGTGTATTTTTTTGCAAAAATAATTTCTTTACTAACTTTAATGGTGTTTCAGCTGATGTGATTTTATCTAACTGTTCAAAATATTGCCAATACATTGCTCCCCAAGCTACTCCGTCATCTTTTTTAGTAACCGTTACATTCCCCATATTAGATTTAATGGCTGTTTTGTTCCAAGAAGTTTTAAAATAACCTGTACCAGCCTCCACTTTAACATCATCCATCTTTTTTGGGTCAATAATTTTATTACCCACTTTTATTTCTACCAATTGATCACTTGCTAATAAATCCGCCCCTCTTAGTAATAAAGCATAACAAGCTTCTGTTGTTGCTTTTGTGGTTCTCCAATCTTGTGTTTGTTTTTGTTTTAACAACCAAACTTTCATTGCTTCTACACTTTCCTTATCACCCATCACTTCATCAAAAGCCTCAATTAATAATGCTTGAGTTTCTATTGGTGCTTGATACCAATAATAACCTCCTCTATTATCTTTCCAATACATTCCTAATTCTTCGTGATTAATAGCATTTTCTTTTAATGACGCTATAATTTGATGTTCAGTATGAATACCTGTTTGTGGGCCAGCGTTCCTATGCAAGGTTAATGCAATCATTCCTTGCATATATCTACTTTTATTCAACCAGTACTCCTCAGCTTGTTTTAGATAATAATTATATGCTTCTTTATTTCTTGAGTTAACTTGTACCTCAAGAAAATAACTCCTCGCATATAAATATTGAATAATCTGATCATTCAAATGGTCTTTCTCCATATCATAATCGTGCTTTTTCAACCATTCATAATCTTCTCTAATTCTATTGTCTAAATAACGAACAGCTTTAGTAACCATATTCCAAGTTTTAGAATCTTTTCGAATGTTTTTCACTCCTAAATGATCTAAGTGTCCCATTCCAGTAACAATATGTTGTGTCATATATCTACTTTCTGGCATTCCTTTAAACCAAGTCCAAGCACCATTAGAAACCTGTAATTGCTGTAATTTCTTCATTGCTCTCCCCATCTCATTGCTCATTCTGTTTAAATCGAATAACAAGCCAACTCGCTTTTTACGTTCGCTTTCATTTTGAGAATTTAATACCCAAGGTGTTTCTTCTAAAATCAATGCTTTTAATTCTTGGTTTTTTTCTAGGTTAGACAAGAAAGCTTCTGGACTACTTTTTTTCCAACTCTCAAATACATTCTTAATTTTTGGATTTGAATTGGCTATGTGCGAAGCAATTGAATTGGCATAAAAACGACTAAATGTTTGTTCTGCACACTCATATGGATACTCCATTAAATATGGTAATGCTTGTATCGCATACCAAGCTGGATTTGAAGTGAATTCTAAGGTTAATTTATGATGCTTTAATGTTGTTGATTTATTATTAATCAACTTAGTAAACTTAAACGTTTTTGTTTGATTGCCTCTTATTGGTAACGGCATTGATTCTGTAACCAACATTCTATTGGTTAATACTGGAATAACCATTTCTTCACCATCTGTATGAGTTCCAGCTTTAGCAATTACTTTATACGTAATTGCTGAATAACCCTCTGGAATAGCTATTTGCCAGTTTACCGAAGTACTTTTTCCTTTTTTCACATTAAAAGAAATCGTTTCCTTTCCAACTACTAATTTATCAGAAATTAATTTTGATGTTAACGCATCGTAAAAGAAAATTTTTGCTCCACCACTTAGTTCTTTATCTGATAGGTTGGTAATTTTAGTACTAAACGTCATTTTATCATTTTCTCTAAAAAAACGTGGTGCATTCGGATAAACCATTAAATCTTTTTGCGTTACCGTTTCTTCATAAATCATTCCCGTTTTTAGATCTTTGGTATGCGCTAAACCCATAAACTTCCATTTGGTTAATGCTTCAGGAATGGTAAACTTGATAATTATTTCACCATCCTTGTTAGTAGCCAAATGAGGATAAAAGAATGCTGTTTCCGAAAAGTTCTTACGTGCTTTAACTGCTTCAAAATCTTCACCACTGATATCTTGTTGATTATTCCCATCTAATTTGGTTACTACTGTAGAAGACAACGTTGTTTTCGCTCCTGGTAGCGCTGCGAGCATATTAGCTGCAAATTTATTTTTACTTTCTTTTTTAGATCTTTCTATTGGCATCGCTTCTGATTCTTCAAGCACCATCGACTGATCCACATCATCACTATCGTATAGATAATCTCCTTCTGCTTTGTCTAGCCAACCATTATAGTAATTTTGATACCTTCTACCATAATTAAATCCAAACCAGTTTAATCGATCATATACTTTTCTTTTTAAACCTGTTAATCCTTTGTTCCAATCATAAGCCATTAACTCCGAATTAGCAGTTGAAAATGATGTGTTGCTTTGCCAGTATCTTCTACTGTAATCGTAATACAACACATCTAAGCCCCAATAATTTGGTTTAAAAGCATCTAAAGAAGCATCATATAGCGTAGCCACCATTTCTGCCGCTACTTTTTCTCCTTTCTTCCCTTTTATTTTAATTTTCCACTCTTCTTTTTGCCCTGGTAATAACTTATTTCTAAATGTTTCAAATTCGATATCTAACATTTTGTTGGTATGTGGAACTGTAATCTGGGATGAATAGGTAAATTTTCTTCCGTGCTTTACAAAGGTAAAATGTACTTGAAAGTTACCTCTGTACTTTTCTAATATAGGAATAGTAATCTTTTTTTGTTGCTCACTAATCTCTATCCACTCCTTTTTTACTACTTTATTTTTGTGTTCTATTTCAAACATCACTTTTACATCTTTAGCTATTGAACCTATTAAAAATTCAGCTTTTTCTCCTGGTTCTCCTCTTTTTTTAATTGGAGTAAACCAACCAATTTCACTTATTGGAACATTTTTTTCAAACTCACCAAACACCGTAAAATATTTTACCTCTTTAACTTCTTGCCCATACTTATCTTTTGTAATGGCTTCCATTACATAAACTCCCGATTTCCATTCTAACAAATGATATAAGCGAATTGATTTCTTTTGTTCTGTATCAAAATCATGATCATAAACTTTTGCACCTTTTCCCCATTTGTATTTATTGTTTTCATCTTCATAAACATCTAATGGAAAATCTTTTAAGTAAGCTTCTTTAGCAATATATTTCTTATCTCCTTTTGCCCATAACGAAGCCCGGTAATATTTATTTGGCATTTTCAACGACCAAATTTTTACATTTCCTTTTGTGTTTTCTGATACTCCATTCAAATTTGTAGTTGAAAAACCGAATGTATCAATACTGCTTTTGTTCACTTTTTCAGGAATACCAATATTTATATTTAATGCTTTATAACCAACATAGACGTGAGCTGTTGAGCTATGTGTTTCACCATTAATATCCACCACATCAGCATAAATGGTATAAGAGTACGTTGGTGAAAATTTCTTGTTTACCGATTTATCTGGCTTTGCAATAAAATCAATTTTATATTCTCCATTATCATCTGTTATAGTCGTTCCATTTTCTATTTCCATTTGAGCCGATTGAGGCCAATATCCCCAACGATAAAAACACCAATACGGAAAAGATGCATTTCTTACTACTCTATAATTTACCTCAGCTTCATCTAACGCAGCTCCTGAATACGTTTTTGCAGTTCCTACAACGTTTACTTCTTCTTCTAATTTATATGTTCCTTTTATTGATTCAAACTTTACTTCAAATTTTGGACGCTTATATTCTTCTACCGAAAAATATTTAGAGCCACGAACATCTGAAATATACATTTGGCCATTTAGTCCATTATTAGGGGCAATAAAAGAGCCGCTGTATGTTCCGTATTCATTCGTTGTTAATTTTAAATTGGATACTTTTTGATGATTCACATCATAAAAAGTGACAGTTGATTTAAAATTAGTTTTAATCTTATTATTGTTCTCATTATCCGATTCTAAAACAATTCCTTTAAAGTAAACTGTTTGTCCTGGCCGGTAAATTGCTCTATCTGTAAAAAATATTGTTTTTATATAAGTCCTATACGGTTTGTTATATCGATACTGATAGTATGAATCTTGCGTATTTAATCTATCATTTCCATAAGAAAAATCAGCATAAAAATTTCGATATTCTGATGATGAACTGACCTTAAAGAAACCATCTGAATCTGTAGTTTTAAGCCCCAATGACTTCCATTCATATTTACGAAATGTGTAATTATATTTTTCGTAATATAATTTTGCTTTAACTCCTTTTAATGGGCTTCCTTTTTCTCTATCTACCACAAAAAACTCAACCTCTTCTTTGTCATTCCTCCTCGTTAAATAACTTATGTTAAAAACCCAAAAAGGAGTTGCTGCTACTGCATGGTCTTTATAAATGAATCCTTCTGAAGAGGCAGTTAATAATACGTAAAACCCAAGTGGTAATTTATTCATTTTAATTTCGCCTGAATGCGTTTGAAAATCACCATCATTTTCTAGATCAAGATTCCATTCTCTAACAATCTCACTTTCTATTATGTTTTTTAAGCGTTCTTCTCTATTAATATTTCTGTTCCATTTTTTATAACTATCAAAACTTACCTTAACCAATTTAAAATGAACCTTGTTTAAATTTTTAAATGTAATGTTTGCTCTAAAAGGAATGTTTGGTGTATTTACTTTTTCTATTACAACATTTAAATTTTTATATTTTATTTGATTTTCTAGCACTCTACATCTATCAGCACCATAAGTGTTAGGGAATTTTTTAATGGCATTTAAACACATATTCCTTGCCTTTTTCAACTCCCACCTATTATCCTCAGACTCTAAAGGCTTGTAAGAGTTTCCTCTTTTTTGATGAGTCAATGCTAACTCATAAACTATTTCTGTTGATGTTGGATGTTCGTTAAATTTAGCATACAACAAACTCAATGCTTTATAATATAAAGTATCTGCGTTTTCGAAAACAGCATTGTTTTTTACAAATTTTAACCGCTTTAATTCTACATCAATCAATGCTGTTGGATTACTATCATTTAAATGGTTTAATGTAAGGTTTTGAAGTATTTGTAATCCATAAAACTTTAATGAGCTACTGTCCTTTGTCTTAATTTTCAATTGAGAAAACTCCTCATAAGAATTTAAATAATTAGCACTATCTATAACAAAAGCATAAACAGGCTTAGTAATATTCGGTTCTTCATTAATGAAAAAATCTACTGCGCGATGTGCTAAAAAGTCATATAAAAAAGGTCTATAATAACTTACACTATCCGTAATTATAATTTCAGAAAATGTTTCTATAGGTGTTCTTTTTAAGCTATCTATATTTTGAACGGAAAGTAAATAGTGTTTTGTTGTTGTTGCTGTTATTTTTTTCAAATCCCAAGTAGCAACATCTGTATTATCAAAATTTACAGTCTCTGTTCTATTGTGAAATTTCCATCTATTTTGCTGGTAATACCTCCAATAGGTTTCTGCTATTATGGAATGAATAAAAGGGTTTAACGGATAAGATGCATTTTCAGCTTCAGTATTTAATTCCTCTAGTGTTTTCACAAAAGCATTTTCTTCAATATATGATTGAAGTTTTGCTTTTATCATTAATGCTTTAATTATTTGTTCGTGGTTTTTCTCTACTCTCGCTTTTTTATAAATCGTTTCAACTTCTGTTAGTGCAGATTTTGTTAATCCATTTTGCTCTAGCGAATCTACAATTGTCCACTCTGTTTTATATACTTCTCCTTTGGCATAAATAAGTAATGGTTTTTTATTGTCTGTTTCTGATATTTTAGCAGAAGAACAGCTATATAAAATACTTCCTACTAATAAAACTGCTATTGTTAAAAATTTAATTCTTGTTTTCATTTCCTTAATTTTAAAAGATTCATTCTTTAGCTCCACTCCATTTTAGTGCCATTTTATACATAGATGATTCATTTCATAAAATTGCATAAAAAAATGCAAAAAAAAAGCATTCGCTAATTAACGAATGCTCTTAATAAAATATTTTAAAGCTTATTATTTCAAAATAAAGCTAATAGGTAAATTATAAGAAACGCTAACTGTTTTCCCCCTTTGCTTCCCCGCCTTCCATTTTGGCATTGCCTTCACAACTCTTACAGCTTCTTTATCTAATAAATCATGTACTCCCCTTAAAATTCTAATATCTCTTATTCTTCCATCTTTACCAACAGTAAAATTTACATATACTTTACCTGAAATACCATTTGCTTTTGCTGCTGCTGGAAACTTAATATTTTTACCTAAGTATTCGAACATTTTCTTCTGACCTCCAGGAAATTCTGGCATACTTTCAACAATTGTAAAAACTTCATCTTCTACAATTTCTTC
>JAESTF010000169.1 GCA_016763795.1 Flavobacteriales bacterium | reverse complement strand
ATTAACATTTATCATATAAGTATCATTTTGACCAAACCCTCCTTTTCGAGCTGAAGAATAATAAACATTATCATTTTTAGATACATGATAAAAAATATCATCTGACGTTGTATTGATAGGATAACCAATATTTACTGGTTTAGAAAAAGAAGTATCCTTGCTAACTTCAGATTCAAATATATCGTAGCCTCCTATCGATGTATGCCCTTTCGAACTAAAATTAAACGTTTTTCCATCAAAATGTAAAAAAGGTGCATCTTCATCATACATTGTGTTTATTGTTGGTCCTAAATTCTCTATTTCACCCCAAGAGCCATTCTCTTGTAACTTTGCGCTATATAAATCTTTACCTCCTAAACCACCTGGTCTATTACTAGAAAAAATCATTCTATTTCCATCAGAAAACATGGTGGCATGCCCTTCCCAATATTTAGAATTTATGCTTAAACTTTTAGGTTTTGTCCATTCCTCACCTACTCTAATACTTTCGTAAATATCACCTGAAGCATTCTTTGTATCAATAAATAAATACAATTTTTGATCATCTACCGAAAGAAAGATACCTCCTTCATTTAAGTTAGAATTAATACTATCGCTAATAGAAATGGGTTCTTCCCACAGGTTATTTTTAAAGTTAGAAATGTAAATATCTTCATTAAAGCTACCATTTAACTTGTTCTTATTAAACTTGTCCAATCTACCTCCAATACTTTTTTCTCCTCTGTAAGTAAAAATCAATTCCGTCTCGTCAGCGTTTATAACCGGGCTATACTCGTTAGCAGATGAATTTACCTGTTCTCCTAAATTGATAATTTCCACATCTAAAGAATCTTTAACCAATTCAATTGCATTATTACATTGCTCAATTAAATGTGGTATTTCTTTTTTATTTTTTTGTTCAGTACTACCATTTTCAGCAGCACTTTTATACATCTCTTTTGCTAATTTAAATTGATAATTTAGAGCATAAGCCTTAGCTAAATAATACTTCGTATTTATCATTTTTGGTTTTTTATCATAAACAGCTTTAATGTATTCAATTGCTTTTTGAGGATTTTCATTGAGGTATAAATGACATATGCCTGCTTTTAATTGATACTCTACAGCACCTTTTTTTTCTTGCATCAGTAATTCGTACAAAGGTAACGCATCGTAATAGTTACCTACATTGTAAAAAGCTTCCGCATCTGTATAATTATATCTTTCTCCTCTTGATTCATACTGAGAATATAAACAGCCTGAATATATAAAAAGTGTTAAAACAAAAATGTATTGAAATATTACCTGTCTTTTCATAAGCGCAAAGGTAACATGTTAATCTATTATTCTCCCATTTAAAATAACCGTTTCAATAGAATTATTCCCAAACGAATATGGAATAAATGCTATTGATGAAATTTCTTTAGTAATGAATAAGTTTGCTTTTTTACCTACCGCAATACTACCATGAGTTTTACTCAGTCCCATAGCATACGCACCATTAATTGTTGTTGCATTTATAGCTTCCTCTGGGGTCATTTTATAATTGATACACGCTAACGATAATACAAAAGGAACATTACCCGAAGGTGTTGAACCAGGATTGAAATCTGTAGCCAAAGCAACTGGCAAACCACTATCAATTAATTTTCGTGCTGGTGCATAAGGAATTCCTAAAAAGAAAGAACAAGAGGGTAATAAGGTTGGCATAACATCAGATTTCATTAAATCTTGAATATCTTGTTCTTCCATCACTTCTAAATGATCAACCGAAAGCGCATTATTTTTAATCCCTGTTTGAATTCCTCCAATTGAAGTAAATTGATTGACATGAATTTTTGGTGTTAAACCAATAGCAATTCCTGCTTGTAAAACTCGATCTGTTTCTTCTGGCGTATAGTAATTCGTCTCACAAAACACATCTATATAGTCAGCTAAATTTTCATCTTTAATAACGGGTATCATTTCATTGATAATCAAATCAATATAATCACTCCTGTTTTCTTTATATTTTGCAGGGATGGCATGAGCTCCTAAGAAATTTGCTTTAATAGTTAAATCGCTTTCAGACTTTAATTTTTTGATAACTCGGAGCATTTTCAACTCTCCTTCAACACTTAATCCATAACCACTTTTTATCTCTACTGCTCCAGTTCCTGTTTTCTTTATTTCTTCTAATCTTTGCCATGCATCGTTAAACAAATCTTCTTCTGAAGTGTTTTGTAATTTCTTAGCTGAATTTAAAATTCCACCACCTTTCTTTGCAATATCTTCATAAGTCAATCCGTTAATTCTATCCACAAACTCTTCCTCTCTGCTCGCAGCATAAACAATATGTGTATGAGAGTCTCAAAATGAAGGGAAAACTAGCTGACCTGAAGCATCAATTATATCTAAGCCTGTCCAATCAGTTATCTCTAAATCATCCATCTTGCCAAAATCAACAATCAAATCATCTTCAATAGCTAACCAAGCATCTTTAATCGTTGGTAAATTTGCCATTTCAACCCCTATCACTTTCTCCTTTAAAGATGTTTCTACCTGTACTAATTCTTTTATGTTCTTAATTAAAATCTTACTCATTATTTACTTTATTATCCCCCGAAATTAGTCAAAATTATTCCTATTTTAGCCTACGATTAATATCTGATTTAAATGGCTGGAAATTCATTTGGTAACATATTTAGACTCACAACATTTGGAGAATCTCACGGAGAATCCATTGGTGGCATCATTGATGGCTGTCCGGCCGGATTGAAACTAAACATTGAATTTATTCAAAATGAACTAACCAAGCGAAAACCAGGGCAATCTAAAATTACTACACAACGTAAAGAGGCTGATATTATTGAAATCCTTTCAGGAGTTTTTGAAGGTATAACAACTGGGACACCAATTGGTTTTACAATTAAAAATACCAATCAAAAATCTAAAGACTATTCCCACATAAAAGACAAGTTTAGGCCTTCTCATGCTGATTACACTTACGAAACCAAATACGGAATAAGAGACTACAGAGGTGGAGGAAGAAGTTCTGCCCGAGAAACGGCTTGTAGAGTTGTTGGCGGAGCTATTGCCAAACAAATACTAAATCAGTATGGAATTAATGTAAATGCTTACGTTTCTCAAGTGGGCGATTTAAAAGTAATTAAACATTATTCTGAGTTAGATCTAACCACTACTTATAATAATTCAGTTCGTTGTCCGGATGAAAATTTAACAGAGATGATGTTTAATTACATTGATAAAATTAGAAAAGAAGGAGATACTATTGGCGGGATTGTAAGCTGTGTAATCACTGGAACTCCTGTAGGTTTAGGAGAACCTGTTTTTGATCGTTTAGAAGCCGATTTAGCAAAAGCAATGTTAAGTATTAAGGCAACTAAAGGTTTTGAAATTGGTTCTGGATT
>JAESTF010000168.1 GCA_016763795.1 Flavobacteriales bacterium | reverse complement strand
AAGAAGATGATTTAAAAAAATTCCTTTCAAAATTTAAACCTGCATCATTAAAAAAAGGAGAATATTTTATTCGGGAAGGACAAATAAGTAGAAAAATTGGGTTTATTGTAAGCGGTAGTATGCTTTGTTCATACAATAAAGATGGAGAAGAAATTATTGATGAATTTTCGTTAGACAAAGAGTTTATAACCGATTATTTTAGTTTTTTAACTAATTCGCCAGCAGAAAAAGATGTTAAATGCCTTGAAAACACTGAATTAATAGTAATCAGCTATGAGGATATGCAACAATTATATGCTCAAAATCCAATGTTTGAAAAAGTAGGTAGATTAATGGCAGAAGCACTCTTTATGAATTGGCAACAAAAAGCAAAATCATTAATGTTGGATGACGCAAAAGCACGATACTTAAAACTTATTACAAGAAGACCAGACCTCCCTCAACGAGTTCCACAATATTTAATAGCCTCCTATCTGAATGTAAAACCTGAAACATTAAGCCGAATCCGTAAAAAAATGGCATCAAAATAAATCACATTTTTCTTTCTTGATGTAGGTCAATGAACTTGACCCAATTCTCATCGTAATTTTGTTTTATCAATCATTTAAAACAATTATTATGAAAAATTTAAAAATAAAATTAAGTGTATGCGTATTGATTTTAATAGGGCTCAATCAGAGTACTTTTGCACAAGAGAAATCAGACAATGAAATCACCATCCTTTTTGGAACAATTCAGCCTTTTTTATTACAAGGAGGGAATGTCGAGATTAACTATCTAACAAATAAAATCATTTTCGAATATTCTCACGGATGGTCGTTAGAGTTAAAAGACCAAACGGTAGTTGGAGAAGCTAAAGAACAACACCTTTCGCTACACTTACCATATTCAACAGGGTTTGGTATTGGTTACAGGTTTACTGAAAATTTTAATGCAAGATTTGAAGGAAAATTACACAAGTTCCAAGTTTACTATGAAGATGAACCCTTTGATAAAAACAATTTAATTGGTGAATACTCTACGGTAACATTAGGTACTGGTATCTATTATACTTATAAACCTTTCAAAAATAAAGACAATGCCTTAAAAGGAATAACTACTTCAACAAGTATAAGGTATTGGTACAAGGTAAATTCCACATTAGATAATGATGAATTGTCATATTTCAATAGAATTACAAATAAACAAGAAATTCACAAAGCATCTGAAATAGGGATTGCCAATACTCCTTGGTTATTTAATATAAGTATAGGATACTCTTTTGGTGTCAAAACAAAATAATTAGAATTATGAAACGTAGAGATTTTATAGTAAAAACAGGAACAGTAATGACAGCCACAATATTTTTGACATCATTTGGAGGAAGCAAACTTTTTGCATCATCACTATCAGATATGGAATATGCTGATAAAAAGGATAAGGATAAAAGACCAGATCCTTCGGATTTTGAACAACCTATTTTAAAAGCAATTGCCTTAGGCGTAAATGCACCAAGTCCGCACAATACACAATCTTGGAAATTTAAAATATTGCATGATAATGAAATGTTATTTTATGTAGATGAAAACATTTTATTACCTGCTACTGACCCTCCTTCTCGTCAAATTCATATTGGTACAGGTTGCTTTATTGAAACGCTTGTTATTGGTTCAACAACTTTCGGATATGATACAGAAATCGAATATTTTCCTGAAGGATATGATTCTTCAAGTGATTTCGGCAAAAAACCAGTAGCAAAAATAAGCCTAACAAAAAGAGAAATCTTGGAACATCCTCTTGCAAAACAAATTTACAAAAGACAAACCAACAGAAGGAAATACAAAGGAAATGTCATTCCACATACTGAATTTAAAAGCATTGAAAAAACGGTGGGTAGCTCTCATTCAAAAATGATTTTCATTAATGATGTGGAGGAAATGAAACCCTATCTTGATATTTTTTACAAAGGTTTTGAAATTGAATCCAAGACATTTAGAACGAATGAAGAAACAAGACATTTGTTCAGATATTCAGAAAAAGAACGTGTAGAAAAAAGAGATGGGATTAGTATTCCTCAAATGGGCTACAAAGGAATAATGAAATGGTTAGCAGAAAATTCATTGGATAATGGAAGTAAAGAAAAGTGGCATAGTGAAAAATCGATTAATCTTTCATTAAAAAGCGTTCTAAGTGGAATTGAAAGTACAAAAGGAATTATCTTTTGGAAAACAGAACAAAATAATTTTATTGATTGGATAAAAATGGGTCGTGATTATGTTAAATTTGAATTATCAAGAACATCCTTGAACCTATATGTTCATCCATACAATCAAGCCATTCAAGAATATGATGAAATGAAAACGGTTAGAAACGAACTGAATTCTCTAATGAATATCAAAAATGAAGAAAAAATTCAGATGATAGTAAGAATAGGTAGAAGTTCAACGCCTTATTACAGTTATAGAAGAAATGTGGAAAAATATCTGACTGAATAAAGGGAAATTTGCCCTAACAAAATGTATAAGTAATGGCTAAGAAAGTGCAAGTCTTAAAGGGTTGCGCTTTTTTTGTACTTTTGTTTTTACTTGAAAAGTAAGTGCATTTTAACCGCCACTACTCATACATAAACGTTGGGAGAAATGACCCTCCTCAAAATTAAATTCTCTTTGCTGAAAAAGCAAATTCAGATTACGTACCTTTTCAAATCACATCCTTTTTCATGAAAACTCAAAAACGTGCTTTTCAAGATTTTATGCAGTTAACTCATCAAAGATGATTGCTAAAATTATATTTCTTTAACTTTTTAATCCTTTTCTTTTGTAATAAGAAAGCAATTATTGTGTTTTTTTGTTGTTAAAGAATCTAGTAATTAGATCCTGAAATAAATTCAGGATGACGCGAAAGATAAAATGACCATTCTATCAAAAATATCAAATTGTAACCTTAAGAAATTAACACTCTTTTTTCTTCTTATCTTTTTTCTATCTTCTTCAATATTTTCTCAAATAAAAAAAGAAAATAAGTTGCTAATTGGTCGGCTGGAGCTTTCTCAGCGCCAATATAAAAGTGCTATTGAAAAGTTTAATTATGTTATAAAAAACGAATCCCCTAATTATGAACCCTACTATTTTAGAGGAATTGCTAAATTAGAGTTAGGTGATATTGTAGGGGCCGAAAATGATTTTACAGAATCGATAAAACTAAAACCTCGAAATATTGACGGATACATTGTTAGAGCTTCTACTCGAGACCGTTTACTAAATTACAAAGGTGCTTTCGAAGATTTTGAAGCTGCTATTAGAATCGATTCTACCAATTCTGGAATTTATTTAAACCGTGCAATCACATATAACTACATTCAAGATTATAAAAATGCTATAGCCGACTGTAAAAAAGCACTTTATTTTCACAATAAAAAAGAATTGGTTTACCTCATTAGAGGAATGTCTGAATTAGGTTTAAAAAATTATTATAAAGCTATTGCAGACTTTAACATTATCATTAAAAGTAATCCCAGAAAAGCGAATACCTATGTAAGAAGAGCAACTGCTCATTATTATTTACTGCATTATGATTCGGCACTTACAGACATTAAACAAGCATTGTACCTAGATGATAAGAATACTTATGCCTACTTCCAACGAGCCATGGTTTACAATAAAATAGATCATAAAGATGATGCTCTTAAAGATTTGAATAAAGTATTGGAGCTTTCGCCAAATTCTACTTCAGCTTATTATAACCGGGCACTAATTTATTCCGATAAAGAAGAGTATAAGAAAGCAATAGCTGATTATGACAAAGTAATTCTTTTGAATCCCAAAAACATATTAGCCTATTACAACAGAGCCTTAATCTATAACCGCTTAAAAAAACGAAAATTAGCTAGAAAAGATGTAGAAAAAGTAATTGGAATTTATCCTGATTTTGTAGATGCTTACAAATTAAGAGCAAATTTAAAACAACAAATAGGTGATTATATTGGTGCAAACCAAGACATCCAAACTGCAGAAATAATTAACAACACTAAACTAGATATTACGGATAGTTTAAAAAGAAATGAAGAACTAAACATTGCCAAAGTAACCTCTTTTAGCAATGGTGATAATAAAAATGTAGATCAAATTAGTAACAATGAAATTAAACTAGTAAGTCCATTTTACATTAGCTTATTAGCATCCACCAAACACAAACGTATTATTGATTCATGGAATAAAAAAAACAACGCTTTTTCAGCTTATTTTTTACTCAATGATAATGATGAGATAAATGAACCTCTCAAAAAAGAAAAATTAAAAACATTGAATAAAAAAATTCTTTCTGATTATGGCAATGGAGAACTATATTTAAAAAGAGCAATAATTAATGCTTCATTAGGTATTTATGACAGAGCAATTTTAGATTTTAATATGTCCTTACATTTAGATGCTGATAATTATATGGCTTATTTTGGAAAAGCAAACATGTTATATCAAATCAAACAAAAAGATGAATCGAGCGCTTATACTTTAAGAATGGTAATTAAAGATTATGATAAGTGTATTGAACTAAATCCAAATTTTGCTTACGCTTATTTTAACCGAGCTTATTTAAAATTTCAAAACGAAAATTACATCGGTGCTATAGAAGATTATAGTGAAGCGATTAATAAATCTCCTTCTTTTGCAGAGGCGTACCTTAATAGAGCATTAATCTTATTAATTTTAGAAAACAACGAACAAGCCTGTAAAGATCTAAGTAAAGCTGGCGAACTAGGAATTACAAAAGGGTATTCGTTAATTGGGAAGTATTGTAATAAATAGTATTACTCCAATTTAAAATCGAAACTAAAACAAGCTCCTTTTTCTACATCTATAGATAGTTCTCCGTGTATTTGTATCACTAAAATTTGCACTAAGTTCAATCCTAATGATTCTAATTTCTCTAAATCAAAATCTTTAGGCAATCCAGCGCCATTATCTTGATACATTACCTTAATTAAATCTTGTTCTTTTTTAATTGAAATTTCAATTTTAGGATTTTCTTCTTTTGTATGTGCATACTTAATTGAGTTGGTAATCAGCTCGTTAAAGATTAACCCTAGTGGAACTGCTGTTTCAATATTCATGTAAAAATCATCTACTGTTACAACAGGTTCAACATCTATATTATCATCAAAGCTTTGAATTAAATACTCAATTAATTGCGAAACATACTCACTCATTTTGATGCGAGTTAAATCATCCGATTGATACAGTTTTTCATGTACCAAAGCCATAGATCCAATCCTATCTTTTGCCTCTCCTAAAGCTTTTTTTACTGATTTGTTATCAGTATTGTTTGCATGTAGATTTAATAAACTAGAAATTACCTGAAAATTATTTTTTACTCGATGATGAACTTCTTTAAATAACACTTCTTTTTCTGCCAACGAACTTGCTAAAGTTTCATTTCGTTTTGCTCTTTGTTTCGCTGCTATAAAGAAAAATATAATTAATCCAATACTTAATATTAATCCAACTATCAAACTAATATTAGTTATGCTTTTTGTTTTTAATTCTGCATCATTTTGAGCCAATTTTGCGTTATTTAATTTTTCTTTTTTAAATAGATTATCAATCGTAAGTTGCTTCGCTTCATTTTCGTATTTAGCTTGAAGATTTTCAATGTTTTTCATACTTTCTTCACTCATCAAACTATCTTTTACTTCAATATATAGTTTATAATATTTATACGCTTGAATTGTATTATTCTTCATCTCATACGTCTCATATAATCGTTGGTAACAATCTTTTAATTGAGTTGTAACTCCTATTTCTTTATTTATTTTTTCGCTTTCTAATAATTTTTCAAAACATTGATTATAATCTCCTTTTTCGCGATAAACTGTACCTAGGTTAATTAGACTCATTGCTAAACCATATTGATCGTTTATTTGTTTTTTAATTACAATTGATTTTTCATAGTAAGGAATTGCTTCGTTGTATTTTTTTTGCAGTTCAAAATTTAGCCCAATGTTATTTAATGTCATTGCTTCACCATGCAAATCTTTAATTTGTCTTTTAATAACTAATGATTCTGAATAATACTTTTTTGCTTCATCATATTTCCCCTCATTTTGATACACTAATCCAATATTATTATACGTCATTGCCAAACCATGAAAATTTTCTGTTTCTTTATTCAGCTTTATCGACTTATTATAATACTCTAATGATTTTTCAACCTTACCAAGATCCTTGTAAACATTGCCAATATTATTCAATGTCATAGAAATACTCCTCTTATCTTGTAACTTCTCTTTTATCCTTAATGATTTAATTCCATACTCGAGTGATTTATATAGCTTCCCTTGATCGTAGTACACCACCCCTATCCCATTGTAACAATTAGCTATTCCTTTCTTGTTTTTAAGCTTAGTATAATGGGTTAATGCTTTGTTTAAATTAAGAAGGCTTTCGTTTAATTTTCCGGTGTAGAAATAAGAAATAGCAAGTAAATTATGTGATTTTGCTAACAGTATAATGTTTTCTGACTTTTTAGATAATTGAACTGAAATATTAGCATATTTTATTGCAGAATCAGGAGATGAATAAAGCATTGGAATATATTCCTGCAAAGCAATAACCTTATCAGTATCATGTTCCCCTCCATGGTAAATATTTAATAAAGAATCCTTTTTTTCCTGAGAAAAAACATTACTTCCCAACAAGAAAATAATGCTGCAAATAAAAAAAAAGATTTTTTTCATTTACTAAATGTAACCAAAAATGTATGTATAAAAAAACCGCTAACATTTCTGCAGCGGTTTTCTAATTGATTCTTTGTAAGAAAATTAAGCCTTTTCTGTAGTTTCAGTCTTCTTTTTTCTTGTAATTCTTCTTTTTGGTTTTTTTTCTTCTTCAGTAGGTTCTACATAATTAGGATCGAAAGTAGCATCAACTAAAATTCTTCCACAATGCTCACAAACCAATACTTTTTTATGGTTTTTAATATCCATTTGTCTTTGTGGTGGCACCTTATTAAAGCATCCTCCACAAGAATCTCTTTGAACTGTAACAACAGCTAAACCGTTTCTAGCATTACCTCTAATTCTGGTATAAGCTTTCATCAATCTATCATCAATTACTTTTGAAGCTTTATCAGATTTCTTTTGTAATTTATCTTCGTCTGCCTGAGTTTCACTCGTAATCTCTTCTAATTCTTTTTGTTTATTAGTTAAATCTAGCTTTCTTCCATCTAAATATTCTTTTGCTTCTCCAACTTTTTCTTGCTTAGAAATTAATTTAAATTCTCCTTCTTTAATTCTTTTTTCAGCAAGTTCAATTTCTAAGCTTTGAAATTCCATTTCCTTAGTAATGGCATCAAATTCTCTGTTATTTCTAACTTTATTTTGTTGTTCTTCGTACTTCTTAATTAAGTTATTAGAATCTTTAATCCCGTTTTTCTT
>JAESTF010000167.1 GCA_016763795.1 Flavobacteriales bacterium | reverse complement strand
TTAGAACTAGGTATTTCAGCATTTATGCAAATATCTTTAATCAGACAAAGAGATAATGCGATCTATAATTTTATTGCTCAAATTAATAAAATTGATGAAATTTTAGAGTGTTATAATGTTACAGGTCAGGCAGATTATTTACTTAAAATAATGGTTAAAGATATAACTGCGTTTGATGTGTTAGTAAAAGAAAAATTAACACCAATTCCAGAAATTAGAAATATGCACTCAATGATTGTTATTTCTAAAGATAAATATTCTAAAGTGCTTCCGTACAAGTATAAATGAACATCGAACAATATAGAGACTATTGTATAGAGAAAAAGGGCGTAACTGAAAGCTTCCCTTTTGATGAAAATACGTTAGTTTTTAAGGTAATGAATAAGATGTTTGCTTTAGCAGGAGTTAATAATTTTGAATTTATTAATTTAAAATGTAATCCAGAAAAAGCAATAGAACTCCGTGAACAGTATGAGGGCGTTACTGGTGCTTATCACATGAGTAAAGTGCATTGGAACAGTGTTTCTATAAAAGGAGATATTCCAGATAAATTAATTTACCAATGGATTGATGACTCATATAATTTGATAGTATCTTCGCTAACTAAGAAGCTACAGAAAGAACTAGAGGGGTTATAATATGAAAAAATTATTAGGATATTTTTTACAAGGGTTACTATATTTAGTGCCAATATCTGCAACTATTTATGTCGTTTGGCAAGCGGTTGTATTTGTAGATAGCTTAGTTCCTGTTGATGTTCCTGGATTGGGATTACTGATAATACTTGTTGTGGTTACTGGCACAGGATTTTTAGGTGGAACACTATTATCAAAAAGCATTTTTAATTTTGATAAAATACTAGATAGAGTTCCGCTTATTAAAATTATTTATACCTCTATAAAAGATTTGCTTTCGGCATTTGTAGGCAAGAAAAAAAGATTTACAGAACCTGTTTTGGTTAAGATGGAGGGAGATGTTGAACGGTTCGGGTTTATTACTCAAAAAGATTTAACTCATTTAGGAATATCTGCAGATAAAATAGGAGTATATATTCCTTTTTCTTATGCAGTTACAGGGAATCTAATAGTTGTTCCTAAAAAGAATATTACTCCAGTAAATGGTTCTTCTGCGGATATTATGAAGTTTATTATTTCGGGAGGTGTTACCGAAATTGAAGAGGAAGAGGAGGAAGGTTAAAGAATTTATTCGTTAGCAAATATTGTTACCAAAAATAATCCTCGAGCAGTATCTTTATAATCTAATTCAATAGAAATAGATTTATCTTCATTTTTCCAGCGGTTTAAATAATTATCATCCGTTCCTACTCCATATTTAGATTTGTTCATTTCTGTTTGAATACCTTCTACAACTTTAACAGCATCTTTTTCAAACTCAAAATAACCATCAATACCTATTTCATAACATCCTTTTTCATCAAATAAATAAGATATAATATAAGTATCGCTTTTTCCTATTTCGTAAACAAATTTTAAGAGACTAACGTCTTCTTTTATCAACGTTCCTTTCTCTTCTTTTCTAATATCCTCTAATGATTTGTTTAAATCTAAAACTCTAGAAGCAAGTGGTTTGTCGTTGTTAAATTGTTCGTAATAGGTTTTGTTGCTATCACAAGAAACAAAAACAACGAGTGTGAGAATAATTATAAAAGGGAATAATTTTTTCATTACTCAAATATACATTTTTTAGAGATGTGATATTCATAATGTTTTTTGATTTACATTTGACATCTATGTTATCAAAGTATAAATATCATATTCGGCTTCACTTAACAGTTCTTATTTTTGGATTAACGGGGGTTTTAGGTAAGTTAATTACAATCGACTCTTATTTATTAGTTTGGTATCGGGTAGGAATAGCATTGATTAGTGTTTTGTTGTATTTTGCTTTTACTAAGTTTTCATTAAAAATTACGAAAAAAGAACTAATAAAAATATTATTAGTTGGAGTAGTTATAGCTGTGCATTGGGTTACTTTTTTTGAAGCAATAAAACAATCTAATGTTTCTGTAGCGTTGGTTTGTTTTTCGAGTAGCACTTTGTTTACTGCTTTACTAGAACCTCTTTATTTTAAACGAAGAATAAAACTGTATGAATTAATTTTTGGGTTATTAATTATTACGGGATTATATTTTATTTTTAGTTTTGAATTCAAATTTATTGTTGGGATGATTTTAAGTGTTATTTCAGCCGCATTAGCCTCTTGGTTTACAGTTTTAAATGGTATTTTAATTAAAAAAACAAATGCTAAAACTATTTCTTTTTACGAGCTATTAGGGGCTTTTACAATTGTTTCCATTTATTTATTGTTTACAACCGAAGGAGATATTTCTAAACTTTCAGTTCCAATAGGAGATATAAAATGGTTAGTTATTTTAGGAACACTTTGTACGGCTTTTGCTTTTATTGTGGCGGTAGAGGTTATGAAAAAAATATCACCATACACAGTAACTATTTCGGTTAATTTAGAACCTATTTACTCTATTGTTTTAGCCTTAATAATTTGGCCAGAAAGTGAAACGATGTCATTTGGTTTCTATATGGGAACTATAATTGTAATAGCAACAATTTTTTTAAATGCGGTGTTTAAAAAGCGGTTTTCTTAAAGAGTAGATAAGGCTTGAATAAAATCAACTTTTTTTCTTCTAGAAACTTCTATCTTAGTGCCATCACTCATAATAGTATAACCCCCATCGCCTTTAATGTATTTTTCTACGTGTTGTATATTAACTAAATACGATCGGTGAATTCTTATAAAAGATTCATTTTCTAACATTTCTTGATAATCGCCAATTGGTTTTGAAATTAAAGTTGGTTTTTTGTTTCCAATAAGGTGCATGTAGGTATAACTTCCATCGGACTGAAAATGAGTGATATCTGCAATTTTTACAAATGAAATTCCCTCTCCATCAGGGATAGCTATTTTTTGATGAGAAGTTTCTCCACCAATGTTATTAAGAAGGGTCTTAAATTGATTATTAATTAAATCTTGGTCGTGTTTTTTAGAAGAAAAACGATTAATCGTTTCTTCTAACTCTGTTGGATCAATAGGTTTTAGTAAATAATCTAATGCACTATATTTAATAGCTTTAATAGCGTATTGATCGTAAGCTGTTGTAAAAATAATATCAAAATTAATTGGATTAAAAACTTCGAGTAATTCAAAACCCGTTCCTCCAGGCATTTCTATATCTAAAAAAACTAGGTGAGGTTGTAAATTTTTAATGGTTTCTTGTGCTAAGGCAATAGAATTGACTATGGCAACAATTTCAATATTAGGAAATTCCTTTAGTAGATTTTCTAACGTATCTCTACATCCTTTCTCGTCATCTACAATTATTGTTTTATACATGGTTTTTCGTTTTAATCTAAGGGAATAAATAGTTCAATTTTTGTCCCTGTGGGAATATTATTATCAATTAAATCAATAATGTTAACACTAAGTTTGGTGTCTTTTAATGAGTTAATTATTTCTAATCGTTCTTTGGTAATAGTCATTCCTAAGGATTTCTTTTTTCGTGTTTCTTTTTTCATTTCTCTAGCTTTTTTTCTTCCAACTCCATCATCTTCTATTTCGCATTTTAACAGGTTTTCATTTTCTAATTTAAAGGTGAGTTTTATTATTCCAGAACCAGTTTTGTGCGATATTCCGTGCCAAATGGCATTTTCTATATAAGGTTGAATTAACATTGGAGGAATTTCTTCAAAAAGAGTATCTATTTCATCATTAATAATAATATGATAATCGAACTTGTTATTTAAACGAAGTTTTTCTAAATCCATATATAGTTGTAAAGATTCTATTTCATCTTTAATAGGGATACGTTGTTTTTTAGTGTTTTCTAAAGTTGCACGCATTAATTTAGAAAACTTAGATAAATAATAAACTGCATCTTTACTATCGTTTTTAGTGATAAAACTTTGAATAGAACTTAAGGTGTTAAAAATAAAGTGAGGGTTCATTTGGGAGCGTAATGCATGTAGTTCAGAAACTAAAACTTTTCTTTTTTCTTCCTCAAAAAGTTGCTGTTGTTTTTGGTTTTTTCGTGTTATAATAAAAATAACAACTAAAATGATGGCAAGAATTAAGAAGATAATCGAAAAAACAAACCAAAATTGAGTGTAAAAGGGAGGTTTAATGTTAAAGGTAATTACCGCAGGAGTTTTACTCCAAATACCGCCATCATTCATTGCATAAACTTTAAATGCATAATTGCCTGGTTTAAGGGCTGTATAATATATGTTTGTGTTGGTGGTATAGTTCCATTTGATATCCTTCCCTTCTAAAATATACTTATATTGTAATTGAGAATTTCCCCCAAAAACACCACTAATGTTTATTTCTAAGGCGTTTTCGTTATGGTTTAGTTCATAATATGTTAGTGTTGTAGTATCTACTCCATTTATTTTAATGGTGTTGATAAATACAACAGGAGGAATAGTGTCGTTATTTATTGAAGTAGTATTGAGAACTCTAGAGTTTTCGTTAATACTTGGGATTTCTGAAAGAATAGATACACTTTTTATTTCTTCAGTTTTATTATTGGTAGTTGAAAATATTTTAGGGGCATTATAATTTATTTTAAGATCTTTTTGGAGTAAATAAACCCCATTACCAGAGGTGCCAAACCACATATTTCCTTTATTATCTTGAGTAATTGAAATAACTGTTTTATTTCCTAAATACCGAGTTGAGTTACTAGAGTTAAAATTACCGTTAGGGTAAGAAACTACTCCTCCATTATTTAATGTAAACCAAATTTTACCATCATTACTTTGGTATATATTTTCAATATTCTTTTCAATAAAAACGCGGTTAATAATTTTGTTTTTATTGAATCGAATAGCTTCATACTGTCGTGTAAAAATAAACGAACCATCTTTTAATTGAAGGATATTGGTTCTAGAAGAATTTAAATTTTCAGCTAAAGGAATATAGAAAGGAGCTGTTTTTAAATTAATTGCTAACTGCTTTTTTGTTGGGGTTGAGTTATTTCCTGAAAGCAACTGAGACCCATATTGTACAACATAATATGGAAACGATTTTTGCACCTCTATTGTTTTTATTTCTTGATTGCTTTGGTTGATTTTTAAAATTCCACCACCAATAACAGTACTAATATAGAAGGTGTTTTCTGAATAAACGACACTGTTTATTATTTTATTTTGGAGTTGATTTTTAACTACACTATTAAAAGGAAGAGGTTTTAACTTGTTCCCTTGTAGTGTAAAAAACTCTCCATATATCGACCAAACTAAAAGTTTTTCATTAACAATAATAAATTTTGCTAAATTTTCTTTTTGTACAATTTTTTTAAGCTGATCATTTTTGTTTTGATAGATTCCTTCATTGGTAATAAACCAAACGTTGTTGTTGTATTCAATGATATCATTAAATTGTAAATAAGGATTATTTTTTGCTTTTATGTTTTTAAACGAGAGTTGTTGAGCAACTACATTAAGCTGAAAACAGATGAATAATAACGTTATGGATTTAAGAATTTTCAAAATGTAATCTAAAATAAACTTTTTGTATTGAATTTACAAGAGCCACTTTAAATACGGTCGGTTTGAGTTTATAAGTGGTAAAATTTTGTTACCCTGAGTTCGTTTATGTTAAGTATATTTTGTGGACTGAGTAAGATACAGAAAGTAAAGGAAAAGAATTTTATTCAGGATTACTATAGGCTACTCTAATAACTACTTTTTGTAGTTCTCTTTTTAGAATTAAATCGGTAATTACTTCATCTGTATCAACATGGTGGTTTTCTTTCAGTTTTTTATTTAAAAACTCTTCATCTAAATCAATCCGGTAAAGCATTGCCATTAATTTGGGATAATCATCATTCAATAACTCGTCAATTAACGGTAAAATTTGATTATATAATTCTTGATAAGGACTTTCTTCTTTTCCAGTAAATGTAATTTCAAAATGAAACCAATCAAAGTCTTTTTTAATTTGTTCAACCACTTTTTTTAGTAAATCTGTACGGCTGTAATAGGGCGTTAATTCGGAGAGAGAGGGGAGGTTCATTTGTTTGGAAATGTTAACTGTAAACGTTTTACGGGGTTATTGTTAAGAATGTGTTGTTCAAAAATTTCATTAACATCTATTACGGAAATACCTTTGTAAAAAACACCTTCAGGATAAACTACAACAATAGGCCCTTGTTCGCACATATCGAAACAACTCGATCGTTGTGCCCTAACCGATAGCCTTAATTTATGTTCTTTTATGAGTTCTTTAAATCTTTTTGCAATTGCATTGCCTGTTTCTTCTCCACAACTTTTACGAGTCGCGCCAGCAACACGCTCATTAATACAAATAAATATGTGTTTTTCAAACTTCAATTATCTCTTTTCATTAAGCCTTTAGCAAATTGTTCAAAAACCATTTTTTTACTTTCATTGGCATCAACACTATCAAGGTGAGAAATAGCAGTGTTATAAAACAGGTTCATTTCTTCTAGGGCTAATTTTTTAATATTTAGGGTGTTAAAAATTGATTTCACTTTTTCTATTTTAGTATTATCATCTAAAACAATAGAACTTAGACAAAATTCTAAATCTTTTTTAGCTTTCCCTGTTGCTAACTCTTGTGCTTTTAGTAAAAGGTAGGTTTTTTTATTGGAAATCACATCTCCACCAATACGTTTGCCGACTTTTTCAGGGTCGCCATATAAATCTAAAATGTCATCCATTAGTTGAAAAGCAATCCCTAAATTTTTACCAAACTCATAAATATGGTGTGAATTATCTGAAGAGGCATGAGAAATAACAGCTCCAATTTTTAAACTTGCACCCAGTAGAACTGCGGTTTTAAGTTCTATCATTTTTAAATAATCATCAATAGAAACGTTTGGCAATTCCTCAAAATCCATATCTAATTGTTGCCCTTCACAAACTTGAATGGCTGTTGTATTAAAAATACTAAGTACCTGGTGTAAATTAGGATGATTCTTCTTACTTAATAATTGTATCGACTCTATTAGCATTACATCTCCGGAAAGGATGGCAACATTGGTATTCCATTTTTTGTAAACAGATGGCTTTCCTCTTCTCAAAGGAGCTTCATCCATAATGTCATCATGTAATAATGTAAAGTTGTGAAAAATTTCAATTGCTAGTGCTGAGTTTAATGCTGTTTTATCATTACCATCAAATAAGTTGTTGGCAAGCATTAGTAAGGCTGGTCTAATTCTTTTTCCACCTAATTTTAACGTGTAATCAATAGGTTCGTAAAGATTGGCAGGTTCTTTTTTTACAACCCTTTCTTTAAGAGTTTCGTTAATTAGGTTAATATAAAAGGAAATAACTTTGTGCATGGTTGTTTACGCAATAAAAGAAGTGTTTTCTAAAACTTTTTTAAGCCCTTCTTCTAGGGTATATATTTTTTGATCTACCAAGCTTTTCATAATGGTGATGTCAGGATTTCTTCTAGTCATATCACCATCTTTTAAAGCGGGGAGATGAACTATTTTAGAACTAGAATTAGTTAATTTAATAATGATTTTAGCTAAATTTAAAACGGAGGTCTCTACATTACTACCTATGTTAATGGTCTTGTTTTTTCCTGCATTATTAAAAGCAGCAGCAACGGATGCATTAATATTATTTTCTACATAACAAAAAGTTCTGGTTTGTGATCCATCACCATAAATGGTAATATCGTTATTGTTTAATGCAGCATTAATAAATTTAGAGATTACAAAATCTTTAGCTTGTTTTTGACCATAGGTATTAAAAAATCTAAAAATAGTATAATCTAAACCAAATTCTTGCTGGTAAGATTTTAGATAGGCCTCACCTATGTTTTTTACAATAGCGTAAGGTAATCTAGAGTTTAAAGGTGTTGTTTCTTCATGTTGAGGATATTCAACAGGCTCCCCATAAACCTCGGATGATGATGAATAAATTACTCTTTTTACACCTGTATTTTTAGATAGGTTTAAGATGTTTTTGATTCCATCAATATCATTTAAAACACTTACGGGACTATTTAAAGTACGTTTAACACCAACTAATGCCGCATAATGAAAAACATAAGTGAATGAGAAGGTATGAAAAACACTTGTTATTTCATCTTCTTTATTTACATCGCATTGCATAAATTTTAAGTTGTTGTTTGGAGCGTCCGGAAGTTTTTCTTTAGAGCCTGTCTGTAAATTGTCAACAACAACAACAAGGTTCTTAGGGTCTTTAATTAAAGTCTCAACCAATGCGCTACCAACATTCCCAGCACCGCCTGTAATTAATATATTTGTTTTATTTTCCATTTAATATGTTTAAATCATATTGAGAGACGAATAAATTAGAGTAAGCGTTGTTTTACAGCTTTCTATTATTTAAATAATGTCTGTTTCGTTTGCAACTCTTATTAAATAATTTCCGTAACCACTTTTTGTAAGGGGCGTTGCTAATTTAATAAACTGATCTTTATTAATAAAGTCCATTCTATAAGCAACCTCTTCAATACATCCAATTTTTTGATCTTGACGGTCTTCTATGACTTGAACAAATTGACCAGCTTGCATTAGAGAACTAAACGTTCCTGTGTCCAACCAAGCAGTTCCTCTGCCTAAAACACCAACTTTTAGTGTTTTTCTTTCTAGATATTCTTTATTAATGTCAGTAATTTCATATTCTCCACGAGAACTTGGAGTTAAATTTTTGGCTATTTCAATAACACTGTTGTCATAAAAATACAAACCAGGAACAGCATAGTTTGATTTTGGCTTATCTGGCTTTTCTTCAATGGAAATTGCTTTTTGATTTTCATCAAACTCAACAACACCATATCTTTCAGGGTCAGAAACATGATAAGCAAAAACAACTCCACCAACAGGAGTACTGTTTTCTTTTAGCAAAGAACCAAGCCCGTCACTATAAAAGATATTATCCCCTAAAATTAAGGCAACATTATCGCTTCCAATAAACTCTTCTCCTATTACAAAAGCCTGTGCTAAACCATTTGGAATTTCCTGAACTTTATATGAAAACTTACAACCTAAGCTTGATCCATCCCCTAATAGTTTTTCAAACATTGGCAAATCATGTGGTGTAGAAATAATAAGGATCTCATTAATTCCTGCCATCATTAAGGTAGACAGAGGGTAATAAATCATAGGCTTATCATAAACAGGCATTAATTGTTTACTAACAGCCAATGTTAATGGGTGTAACCGAGTGCCAGAACCTCCGGCTAAAATTATTCCTTTCATATTTTTAGAGTTCTAATTTTTTGTGTTTAATGGGTTTTACTTCTAACTCATCTAAATCAATATCTTCCTCTTCGTCCATTATTTCTATTAATGGCTCTTTTTTAAAAGCTTTTGTGGTGAGTGATTTATCTAATGACAACAGTAATGATGGGAGTAAAATCAAATCGGCCATCATAGCAAACATCAAGGTGATTGAAACCAAAATTCCTAAAGCAATGGTTCCTCCAAAACTTGAAACGGTAAAAACTCCAAAACCAAAAAATAAAATTATTGAGGTGTAAATCATACTCACGCCTGTTTCTCTTAATGCTAAGAAGACAGCCTCTTTGATATTCCATTGTTGTTGTTTAAGCTCTTGTCGGTATTTGGCTAAAAAATGAATGGTATCATCAACTGAAATTCCAAAAGCAATACTAAAAATTAATATTGTTGATGGTTTTATCGGAATACCAAAAAATCCCATAAGCCCTGCAGTTGTTAATAACGGGAGTAAATTAGGGACTAATGAAACTAGCACCATTCTTACTGAAGAAAACAATATAGACATTAACGAAGCAATTAAAATAATAGCTAAAGCTAAACTTGTGAGGAGGTTTTCTACTAAATAATTTGTTCCCTTTAAAAAGACAACGCTTGTTCCTGTAATACTTACATTATATTCTTTAGGTGGAAAAATGGAATCTATTTTTGGTCGAATTTCATTGAGTAGAATGTCCATTTCTTTGGTGCCAATGTCTGCCATCTGAAAGCTAACCCTTGTAATTTGGTTGGTACTATCTATAAATGATGCAAAATTATTTTTATGAGAATCGTTTTTAACATATTTTTTCAACTTTTTCAATTCGGTTGCGGGAGGTAAAATGTAAAACTTAGATTTCCCATTTTTGTAAGCTTGGTAACTAAATTTTATAGCCTCAGTAATTGATAATGGCTTAGAGAATTCGCTGTAATTTGCCATTTCTCGTTGTAGTCTTTGTATCTTATACAATACTTTTCCATTGTCAGCGAAAACACCATTTTTCTTTTTGGTATCAATTACAATTTCGAAAGGCATTACACCATTAAAGCTAGTTTCAAAGAATTTTAAATCTTCTACTATAGGGTCATTTTTTGGTAAATCATCAATAATATTTCCTGTTGTGGTAATTAGAGTTACACCATAAATACTTAACAATACAATTAAGATGGTAACAGCATAAACAATTTTTCTATGAAACTTAACAATATGTTCTAAAAAACCAACAATTCTAACCATCAATTTATTTTCTAAATGTTTGGTGTGCCGTTCTTTAGGTGGTTTTAAGAAGCTGAATATTATAGGTATAATAAGAATGGAGAGTATAAAAACCATAAAAATATCAATAGCAGCTAAAACCCCAAACTCTATTAAAATTTCACTTTTGGTAAATATAAAAGTAGCAAAACCCAGAGAGGTTGTGGTATTGGTAAGAAAAATGGCGTTTCCTATTTTTTGAATAACTCTGCTTAATGCTTTAATTTGATTACCATGATTTTTAAATTCAGAATGGTATTTATTTAATAAGAAAATACAATTGGGAATTCCGATAACAATAATTAAAGGAGGAATTAACCCTGTAAGAATAGTTACTTTATAACCAAAAAGAGATTGTATTCCGACAGACCAAACTACCCCAACAGTTACCACTAACATAGAATACATTGTTGCTTTAAATGACCTAAAAAAGAGGTAAAGAATTAGTGAGGTAATAAAAATAGATAAGGCCAAGAAAATAACGATTTCATCTTTAACTTTAGTTGTTGAGTTGGCTCTAATGTAGGGCAAACCTGATTTATGAACTTTTATTCCTGTTTTTTCATGAAAAGCTGAGACTTCAAGATCTATTTTTTCAAAAAGTTCATTTCTGTATTTTGAATCAAGTACCTGCCTTTCTAATGTTATAGCAATTAGGGTAGTTGCAGAGGAATCGGTATATAAATAACCATTATAAAAAGGCTGATTATAGAGAACTTCCTTTAAACTATCCAATTCTACTTGGGTTTTAGGGTTGCGCTTAACTATTTGTTCAAAATCGAATCGTTTTTTCGCTTTGTTTTTTTTTAATGTAAAAACATTTGCAACGGATAATGCTTCAGTCACGCCATTAATAACAGTGTCTTTTCCATTAATTTTAAAATCAACAGTTATCGTTTTAATGTTGTGTGTTAAATCGTACCAAGCATTAAAATTCTTTAATTCAAAAAGGTTCTCATCATCTATTCCAACAACAACAATGCTTCCATCTTTTCCGAAAGTTTTTTTAAAATCTTGGTATTCTAAATAGGTGTTGTCAGATTTTGGAAGCATTTGTGCAAGCTGATAACTCATGCTAACAAACTGAATTCGGTAACCCATAAAGGCTGTTACTAATCCTAAAATAATTAAGATTATTAATCGGTTACGCAATATTATTCTTGAGAATTTAACCCACATAAATATAAGCCCGTTAATGGGCGTTGCAAGATACTAAAATCGTATTAATCTTAAACAGAAAAATAGAGAAAGGACATAATTTTAAAATATAGTAGATTACTTTTCTTTTTTAGGCGTAATTAATTTAACATTAGTAATATACTGAGTATTCATTGCGTTTGGCTGAAAACCTGTTACAGTAGATTGAATTAGTTGGTAGTTTTCATGATACCAAAGTGGAATGATTGGCACTTCTGTTGCAATTATTTGATCTGCAGCTAAGCAGATTTCATGTCTTTTTTTTGTGTCAAGTGTGATTAAAGCTTTTTCATATAATTTATCAAACTCTACATTTTTAAACCTCGATTCGTTTGGGTAAGAAGATTCCGTTGTTGAGTTTGGAACGTATTCTCCATAGAGTAAAGATAAAAAGGAAACAGGATCAGGAAATTCTCCTAGCCACCCAGATAAAGACATGTTTACTTCTGATTTACTGTGCATGTTTGTTAATTCTTGTAAAGATGAGGATGATATTTCTACATGAATATTTAAGTTGCTCAATAATTGTTTCTGAATTTCAAGAGCAACTCTTAGGTTGGTATTACCTTCCACAACAATAAATGTAAGAGAAGGGAAGTCTTTTCCATTTGAGTATCCTTCAGAAGCGAGTAAAGATTTGGCTTTTTTTATATCGTGCTCTAACCCAATAATTGAAGTTTGATCATAACCTTTAATTGCAGAAGGAATAATACCATGGCTTCCTGCTCCAGAAGCTTCTCCTTTTAATATATTAGCTACAATTTTTTCTTTATTAATAGCCATACTAATAGCTTTTCTAATGTTTTTATTATTAAAAGGTGCTATTGCTGTATTTAGGTTTAAGTATGATGTTGCAATTTGAGGATATCTACCTAAAACGTATTTAACAGGTTTGTTTTGAAAATCGGAAATTTGCCCTTCAACAATTTTTTTAATTGAACTTGGTGGAATTTTAGTAATAATATCTAATTTGTTTTCCATAAACAAATCAACTTGTTTTTTGCCAGACTCAATATAGTGAAATACAACTTGATCAATATAAGGAAGCTTTTCACCTTTTTGATCAGTAATATGATAATTAGTGTTTTTTGCAAGAATTAAAGAGGCTTTAGTATCGTCTTCTTTATTGTAAATAAATGGTCCAGAACCAACTATTGCACCTTTTTCAATAGCTTCTTTAGCAACAATAGAGGCGTTAACTGTTGCTAAAAGATTAATGAAATTTGAGGAAGGCTTATTAAGAGTAAACTCAATGGAATAATCGGTTAAAGCTTTTAGTCCAGAAATATCTCCTTCTAGGTATCCGTTAGCACCTTTTATAGTGTTTTTAAACATACTATATGTATAACTAGATTTTTCAGTGTAAATTCTTTTGTAAGAGTAAATTACATCAGCAGCTTTTATTTCTCGGCCATTACCACCAACAAAACAGGGGTTGTTTTGAAAATACACGCCTTTTTTTAAGTTAATGGTGTAAACAAGGTTGTTATCACTAATGGACCAAGATTCAGCCAATAGAGGCTGTAGTGTTAGGTTTTTTTCATCAAAACGTAATAAAGGTTCATAAATTTTTCCAAGGACATGGAAAGAGGTTACATCTGTAATATTAATAGGGTCTAAGGTATGAAGTTTTTCCGTAATGGCAAAGTCTAATGAATTATCATTTTGTGAGCTAACATTTTCTTCTTGATTATTGTTTTCGGAAGTTGGTTGCTCTCCTCCGCAAGAGTATAATAATATCGAGATAGTGATAAAGCCAAAGACTATTTTTTTCATAATTATGTTAATTTAAAGTTGTCAAATATACTAATTCGTGTATTTAAAAATGAAAAGATAGTAAAATATAAGAGAAAAAAGGAGGTAAATAAAGCCTGTATTCTCAAAACTAAGTGTATATTAGGCATTGATACTCGTTAAAGTTAATTATATTTGCCAACTGTATTTTTTTACCAAAAAAAAATAAGGCATGAAAAAGACACATACATTTCAAATCCCAGTGATGGGAATAGGGTTTACAATAGATACACCGTTTAAGGTGGCTCCTTTTGGCATTTCTTCGGTAATTTCGTTAGGAGATGATATGTTAGTGGATAGGATGCGGGCATTCTATTGTAATAAATTGGACATTCCATTTATTGAAATAGCTAAAGATGACCTTGATAGGAGAGCGAGAAGAATTACTTTATACCTTAACCTCATGAATAGAATGGTTAAGCATAAATTTCAAGAACTAAAGGATGCTTCTTTTGAAAAAGGAAGTGAATTAACAAAATATTTTGAGATGCTTCCTGATATGAGTAATCTTAAAAAGGAGTACAAAAGAATGATGGAAGAGACAGACTCTTCTGTGATTGAAAAAATACAGCAATGGCTTAAAGACAATATGGAAATAGGGTCTATTGATGTAAATATTATGACAAAATTAGATAAAGCTAATTTTCTAAAAGGAGAGCAATTACCTCAAGATATGAATGATGCACACGCAGCATTGAGAGGCTTTGCAAAAAGCGATTTAAACTCTGGCGTTGTTTTATCTGCGGGGTTAAGCCCAAGATTATACAGTTATGTTGCTAATTTTGATGAATTTTTCCCAGATGAAGACGAACAATTAAATAAAAAAATCATTTTAAAAGTTAGTGATTATCGATCTGCATTAGTTCAAGGAAAATTTTTGGCTAAAAAAGGTATTTGGGTTACAGAATATAGAGTTGAATCCGGTTTAAATTGTGGAGGACATGCTTTTGCTACAGATGGATTTTTGATGGGTCCAATTTTAGAAGAATTTAAGCAAAAGAGAGAAGAGTTAATAGAAGAAGTGCATGAAGTTTTAAATAACGCATTAGAAGGTTTAGGAAAAAATAGACTATCTAAACCATTAGAGCTACTAGTAACTGCACAAGGCGGGGTAGGAACGACAAGTGAGCATAATTTAATGTTAGATAATTATAATGTTGACTTAGTAGGTTGGGGAACACCTTTTTTGTTGGTTCCTGAAGCTGTAAATGTTGATGCAGAGTCATTTAAAATACTTTCTGACGCAGGAATAAATGAGCTTTATTTAAGTGACATTTCTCCAATAGGAGTTCCTTTTAACTCTGTTAAAGGAAATACAAAAGATGTAGAGAAAGACCAAAAAATTGCTGATGGAAAACCAGGGAGTACTTGTCCAAGTCAGTTTTTGAAATTGTATAATACAGAATTTACAGAGGTGCCGATTTGTGTTGCTTCAAAACAATTTCAAAAATTAAAAATAGCAGAGCTCGATGCTTCTGAAACAACAGGTGAAGAATATCAAAAAGCTTATGATAAAATAACGGTTAAATCTTGTATTTGTGCAGGCTTGGTAATGACAGCTTATTCGGAAAATGATTTATTAAAACGATCTGATGGTGTTGGGGTTTCTTTATGTCCAGGACCAAACTTAGCTTACTTTTCTAAAGAGTCTACTTTAAAAGAAATGGTAGATCATATTTACGGAAAAAACAATGTGTTAAATGATACATATCGGCCTCACATGTTTAGTAAAGAGTTAGGGATGTATATTGATTATTTAAATAAAGAAATTGAGGAATCGATAGAGACATTAAATAAGAAGAGAGTAAAATACTTTGAAGGGTTTAAAATAAATCTTAATTCAGGAATTGAATACTATGAAAATCTAATTAGTGAAATGAAAGAAGAATCTGATTTAATGAAAACCAAATTTAAAGAAGAGTTAGCAAACTATAAAGCAATTATTGCTCAAATAGTGCTGCCCACCATAGAGACGGTATAAAAATAAAATAGTTCAGAACCTTGTTTTATTAAGACAAGGTTCTTTTTTGATTTGTTAGGAAACAAAAAATACAAAAAACGTTTCCTATACAAAAAATGTTTCTTAAGTTTGCATTTTAATTTTATTAATCAATGGAGAAAAAGATAGAGATTATAGGAGCTGCATTGGAGTTGTTTATGAAGTATGGAATTAAAAGTTTAACAATGGATGACATTGCTAGGCATTTGCATATTTCAAAAAAAACCCTTTATTTATACGTAAGTGATAAAAAAGAGTTGGTGAAAAAAGGAATGGAGCTAGCTATTGAGGATGAACAATTAATGCTTTGTGAATCTATCAAATTGAGTGAAACTGCTATAGATGAATTAGTAGAGATTACAAAATGTGTTAGTTCTCGTTTGAGAGAAATGCATCCATCAGTACTATATGACATACAAAAATACCACCCTTTAGCGTGGAAATTACTAATGGAACATAAAAAGGAATTTATATATGGTGTTATGCTTGACAATTTAAAACGAGGGGTAAAAGAAAAGTATTATCGGAAAAATATTTATCCAGGTGTAATTGCATCGATATACATAACAATGATG
>JAESTF010000019.1 GCA_016763795.1 Flavobacteriales bacterium | reverse complement strand
GTACCACCATCTTTCATTACAGTATTTACATCTCTAAAATCTGTATTCACATAACCTGTTACTGTAATTATTTCTTAAATTCCTTTTGCTGCAATCGCTAAAACATCATCTGCTTTAGCAAAAGCTTCACTCATTTTTAAATTACCATACATCATACGTAACTTATCATTATTCACAATTAGTAATGTATCTACATGGCTTTTCAATTCTTTTAAGCCATCTTCTGCTTGTTGTTTTCTAATTCTTCCTTCAAACGAAAACGGAATGGTAACTATCCCCACAGTTAAAATACCCATTTCTCGTGCTGCTTCGGCAATAACTGGAGCAGCCCCTGTTCCTGTTCCTCCGCCCATACCAGCAGTAATAAACACCATTTTAGTGTTATTTTGCAATATTGTTTTAATCGCTTCTACATCTTCAATTGCTGCATTTTTACCAACTTCTGGATCAGCTCCAGCTCCCAAACCTTCGGTTAAAGTAGTTCCTAACTGAATTTTATTCGGAATAGGACTTTGATCTAGTGCTTGAGAATCAGTATTGCAAATAACAAAATCTACACCTGTAATTCCTTGGTTATACATGTGGTTTACAGCATTACTACCTCCACCTCCTACACCAATAACTTTGATGATTGACGCTTGATCTTTTGGTAAATCGAATTTCATAATACGGGGCTTTTAATTATTGTTGTTAGTTGCTGGTGTCTGGTTTTTAGTTTTCTCTAAACCATAAACCGCAACATTATTATTTATATTAAAGGCTGTTCTAAACACAAACAACCAAATACTCTTTACTAATTTTCGTTGTCCTCAAAAAATTTTTGTCCAACATTCATTATCTTATCAAAGAAACCGCCTTTATTCTTTTTAGAATGGCTCACTACATCTCCTGTATTAGAAGCATTTTTATGCTCTACTCCTTCAAACCCTTTTATCACTAACCCAACTCCAGTCGCAAATAACGGGCTTGTCATTTCTTCTGAATTTCCTTTTGCTAAATGTTCATTTGGATAACCAATTCTGGTATCCATTCCTGTTACATATTCTAATAATTGAGAAATATGTTTTAACTGAGAGCCACCTCCTGTAACTACAATACCACAAATCAACTTATTTTCGTAACCTGAATTTTTAATCTCGTAATAAATATTTTCAATTACCTCTTCCATTCTCGCTTGAATGATTTGAGCCAATGTTTTTAATGATATTTCTTTTGGATCTCTTCCTCTTAACCCAGGGATTGAAACAATTTCATTCTCCTTACTTTCACTTGCTAAGGCAGATCCAAACTTCACTTTTAAAAGCTCTGCTTGATTTTTGATAATCCCACAACCTTCCTTAATATCTTCAGTAATAGAGTTCCCTCCAAAAGGAATAACAGCAGTATGTCTAATTATTCCATCTTGAAAAATAGCAATATCTGTTGTTCCTCCTCCTATATCAACCAATGCTACCCCAGCTTCCTTTTCTTCTCCACTTAAAACAGCTTCAGAAGACGCTAAAGGTTCCAAAATTAAATCCGCAACCTCTAAGCCTGCCTTATGTACACATTTGTATATGTTCTTTGCTGCAGCAATCTGTCCTGTAATAATATGGAAATTAGCTTCTAAACGGACTCCAGCCATCCCAATCGGATCTTTTATACCTTGTTCGTTATCTATAATATACTCTTGAGGCAGAACATGAATAATTTCTTCTCCTGGAAGCATTACCAACTTATACATGTCATCGATAAGTGCATTAATGTCTATCTGACTAATTTCATCATCAACATTATGTCTTACTTTAATTCCTCTATGCTGTAAACTTTTAATATGCTGCCCCGCAATTCCAACATTAACTACTTTAATATCAACTCCCGATTTGGATTCAGCATCTTCTACCGCTAAACGAATTGATTGTACTGTTTTATCAATATTAGAAACTACTCCACGAGAAACTCCAATAGATTCAGATTTCCCCATTCCTAAAACTTCTAATTTACCGTGTTCGTTTTTACGACCAACAATAACAACAATTTTAGTTGTTCCTATATCTAATCCTACTACTATTTCTGATGCTGTACCTTCCATTTTAATACATTCTTTTTTTACAAACTACTTGATTTTTATACTTTAGGTTAATCTCTGAATACTCATTCCACCCTGTCTTACTTAGCCCTTTTTTATAAAAAATCATCAATTTTTCAAACTTCCCTTCTAAATTCTCTATTCCTCCAAATACAATTTTATGATTTCCTACCTTTGGTACGAGCTCAAACTCCAATAGTTTATTAACAGCTATTTGTTCAATTTGAGCTTTCCAAAACTCCGATTGATCAATATAATTGGCAATTTGATAAATATCATCTAGTAATGTTTTTTCAGTTAACGTATCGTTTAAATTATTATAATTAAATTGATATCGCTTAGCAAAAGGCTCATCTAATTCTCCGCTAACAACCAATAATCTTGCTGTATATTTATTTGAAAGTGGCATTAAAACTCCTTTTTCATCAATATAATAACTCACACTATTTTTAGGGAATATCCTCACAATTGGTCTCCGTTGTTTTACATTTATAATTAATTTTCCATCAATTGTTTTATATACTTGAGCATCTTTTATCGAATGATTATTATTTAGCTTTTCTTCAATTTCGGTAACATTAAACTGATTTAACAATAAAGTCCCCGTATCTCCAACAGACATAATCTGAGATGAAATATCATATTCATCAATAAATCTATTCTCTGTTTCATAATCAATGTTAATTATTGGATTTAAAAAAGTAATTTGCTCCTTAGACTTATTTACAAAGCCAAGTGTTACAATAATTAACACTATTACAATTACCCAAATTGATATTTGCAACCACTTATTCATAAACATCCCTCTATACCTCCCTTCAAAGGGAGATTTATTTTTAATAATTGTTCTTTTATTAGTTGTACAAAAACATCAATATCTCCTGCACCCATCGTTAGTAGAACTTCAATCTTTTTTTCTAAAAGATTGTCCAATAACTCTTCTTTAGCTACAACACTTTTATTTGATATTGTCACCTTACTTTTTATTAATTCAGAATCAACCCCTTCTATAGGAAGCTCTCTTGCAGGATAAATATCCAACAAAATCAATTCATCTAGTAATGATAAGC
>JAESTF010000166.1 GCA_016763795.1 Flavobacteriales bacterium | reverse complement strand
TTCAACCTGATTCTTTTCAATAAGAATATCAGTAAGCTTGGTGTTAAAATGGATTTCACCACCGTATTCTAAAATAGTTTCTCTAATAGCAGTTACTACATTTGGTAACTTGTTAGTACCAATATGTGGGTGAGCATCAACCATAATATCTTCAGGAGCACCATGCTCAACTAATGTTGTAAGAATATCGTTTACATTACCTCTTTTTTTAGAACGGGTATAAAGTTTTCCATCAGAATAGGTTCCTGCACCACCTTCTCCAAAACAATAGTTAGATTCTGGATTTACAACTTGGTCTTTGTTGATGGCTGCTAAGTCTCTTCTTCTGGCCTTTACATCTTTCCCTCGTTCAAGTACAATTGGTTTTATTCCGTTTTCTATCAATTTGAGTGCAGCAAACATTCCTGCAGGACCAAACCCTACAATAATTGCTGATTTGGCAGCTTTAACATCTTGGTAATTATGCTCAGAAACTGCTGCTGGAATTACTTCGCCATCTACATAAACTTCAATTTTTAAGTTGACTGTTACCGGTTTTCTACGCGCATCAATAGATCGTTTTAATATTTTAAACTCAAAATCATTGGTGTTCAGTTCTTCAGATAATAGTTCCCTTAGTAGTTCTGTGCTGGCAGCTGTTTCGGGTAATACCGAAAGTTGAATGATTTCCATTAAAATAATTTAGAATTCAAAATTAAGAATTTAAAACTCCTAAACTATCCCTCAAAAGTAAAAGAAAGCATGAATATTTTAGACCTTAACGTGTTAATTGGTTCAGAAAATTGTGTGTTGTCATGATCTAATAAATCTCTAATTCCGTAAGACATCTTTAGTTCAATGCCGAATTTAAAGTACTCCAAATAAAAATCAGTACCAAAACCAATTTCACCAACATAATCACCTTTTTTTATGGCAACAATTATATCGTTAGGGTTTTTTGAAACATTTTCATGACCAACATTTGAGGCTAAATCTATCGTATATGCAGCACCTAAAAGGATGTAAGCACTAAAATTATTTATCCTAACCGATTTGTATTTTATGGCTAACGGGAAATTAATTAAAGTGGATTCAATCTCTTTGATATATTCTTTTGGGCCTTCAAGTGTTTCAAAACGATATTTTAAACTTCTTGATGCGAAAGAAAGGTTAGGAGTAAAACGTAAGCTAAAATATTCATTAAGATGCATGGCAGAGATAATTCCTAAATTAAAACCTGTTGCTGCATGAGGTTCTAAAACAAATAAACTATCAGAACCAGGAACATTTGGCGGGAATCTATCTACTACAAAATTAGCACTGTTTATACCTAATAAAAACCCAAAATGCATAAAACGATGATCAAACTTCGCCAAGTTCTTTGTCGTTTCCCTTTGTCCGTAAACATTGCTGAATAAAATAAAGGGGAGAATTAATATGAAGATTTTCTTATGCATTATCTTTTTTCAAACTCTATAACGATTAAAATACTGTTTTATTTGTTTGCTTTATATATTGAGGCAATTCCAAACATAAGTCTTATCTCTGTTACATTTTTATAACCGATTTTAGAAAGTATAGCTTTAAATTTTTCTCCATCAGGAAAAGCATCTACTGATTCAGGTAAATAGGTGTAGGCTGCATTATCTTTACTTACTAATTTGCCAATTCCGGGGAGCATTTTATTAAAGTAAAAGTTGTAAATCTGTTTGATAGGAAAAGCTTTGGGTTTAGAAAATTCCAGAATAATGGCAGTTCCATTTGGTTTTAAAACACGTAACATTTCGGTTAACCCCTTTTCAAGATTTTCAAAATTTCTAACTCCAAAACCAACCGTGTAAGCATCAAAAGCATTATCATCAAATCTTAAATTTTCAGAATCGCCTAACTCCAAACTAATAATATTTGCCAATCCTTTCTTTTTAATTTTTTCATTACCAACAGCAAGCATCCCTTCAGAAATATCAACCCCAGTAACTTTTATAGGATTTAATTTTAATGCTTCAATAGCAAAATCTCCTGTGCCTGTTGCAATGTCTAAGATTTGTTTGGGCTGACTTTCTTTTAATAATCGAATAGCTTTTTTTCTCCAAAGAATATCAATTCCCATTGATAAAAAGTGATTTAAAAAATCATATTTCTTAGAGATATTATTAAACATCTCAGCAACTTGCTCTTTTTTGCCTTTAGTGTTTTCTTTGTAAGGAATTACAGTCATTAAATATTAAATTAAATTGGCAATTGCTTCAGATAATAATTGGTCTTTATCTATTGGCACAACACCAACACTTTCGCAAACTAATCCGCCAGAAAGGTTTGCTATTTCGGCAATCATATCAATAGATTGGTCCAGAGCTAAACAAAGCGAAGCAACACTTATAACAGTATCGCCAGCTCCAGAAACATCAGCAATACTTCTTACATGTGCAGGTATTTGTTTTTTGTGATCATTGTCTTTTATCAAAACACCATGTTCAGATAGTGTGATAAAGTTAATTTTGTTGTTCAGATTACTGTTTAATTGATCTATAGCAGCTTCAACCTCACTAGTATTTGAAGGATCAATTTCAATATTTAAACCTTCTTTTAGTTCTTTAAGGTTGGGTTTAAATAGCGTAGCATTTCTGTAGTTATTAAAATTCTTCTTTTTAGGATCAACAGCTGTCGGTATGTTTTTAGTATTACAAAGTTCAATTATTTCAGTAATTAAACCCTTAGTAATTACACCTTTGTCATAATCCTGAAAAATAACAATATCAATATTTCTGTTGTTAATTAGCGAGGTAATAGCATCGGTTAAATTAGTGTTTTCTGTTTTGGAAAGGGGAGTCTCAACCTCAGAATCTACTCTTAACACTTGGTGTTTGTTTCCGATAATTCTTGTTTTAACAGTGGTGATTCGTTCTTTGCTCTTTATAATTCCTTCATTACTAAGGTCTTCTGCTTTTAAGAGCTCGCTTAGTTTCTCAGCAGCACTGTCATTTCCAATTACAGAGCAAAGAATAGGAATGGCTCCAAGAGCTTTTATGTTAAGTGCTACATTTGCAGCACCACCTAAACGGTTGTCTTTTTTGTTTACGGACACAATTGGTACCGGAGCTTCTGGAGAAATTCGATTAACATCTCCATAGTAATATGAATCTATCATTACATCTCCAATAATTAAAACATTTAATTTATTGAAATTTTTAAACAAGTTTACTATTTCGTTTTTGCTTCTCATTTTAGTAAGGCTAGAGTTTCTTTTATTCTTTTGATAGCTTCAATTAAAACAGCCTCAGATGCTGCATAAGAAAAACGAATACAATTTGGATCTCCAAAAGCTTCGCCAGTAACTAAAGCTACTAAACCTTTGTTTAAAAGATACATTGTTAAATCTGTAGCATTACTTATTGTTATATCACCATCTGATTTTCCAAAATAACTAGTTACATCAGGAAAAACATAAAAAGCACCTTTTGGAAAATTTAATTTTAATCCAGGAATTTCTTTCATTTTAGAAAGAACCAATTCTCTGCGTTTTTCAAAGGAAGCTCGCATTTCAGAAGTACAAGAAGGATCTGCCTCTAAAGCTGCTTGTGCTGCTTTTTGAGCAATACTACAAGTTCCTGAAGTAAATTGGCCTTGCATTTTAACACAAGCATCGGCAATCCATTTTGGAGCACCAAGGTATCCAATTCTCCAGCCAGTCATTGCAAAGCCTTTAGAAACACCATTTACAGTAATTACTTGCTCTTTTATAAAATCAAACTGAGCAATACTCTCGTGTTTTCCTGTAAAACTGATGTGTTCGTAAATCTCATCAGAAACAATAATAATGTTTGGGTATTCTTTTATTAACTGAGCAATATCGTATAATTCCTCTTTTGAATAAACAGAACCACTTGGGTTGCATGGTGTACTAAACCAAATCATTCTTGTTTTATCGGTAATGGCAGCTTTTATTTGTGCTATGCTTACTTTAAAATCTTGCTCAATTGTAGTTGGTATGCCAATAGGTGTAGCTCCAGCTATTTTAACTATTTCATGATAGCTTACCCAATACGGAGCAGGAAGAAGAACTTCATCTCCAGGGTTTAAAAGGCTAATTGAAATATTAGCTAGAGAGTGTTTTGCACCCGTAGAAACTACTATTTGCTCAGGAATGTAATCTAAATTATTATCTCGTTTAAATTTATTTGAAATGGCTTCCCTAAGTTCGGGATAACCAGGAACTGGTGTGTAATGTGTATAATTTTCATCAATGGCTTTTTTAGCTGCATCTTTAATAAACTGAGGAGTATCAAAATCTGGTTCTCCAATGCTTAGGCTAATTACATCTTTTCCTTCAGCCTTCAATTCTCTACTTAGCCTAGTCATTGCTAAAGTTTGAGATTCGCTAAGGTTATTTAATGTGTTAGATAATTGTTTGTTCATACGAAAAATAATAAGGAACAAAACTAATAAAATTGTAGTTATTTACGTTCTAATTCAAATGTCATTCTGAACAATATTTTGCATCAATTTTAGTTGATTTTTAAAATGAAGTGAAGAAATCTATATTGGATGGAGAGATAGGTTTAGTATAAGGTTTGCTATAAATAGATTAACGGCCGAGCTAAGAATGACATATTAATATCTATTTTTACGATTCGATTACAATAATGATTTATGGAAACATTTTTAGAACTATTAAAATATATATTGCCTTCACTCATCATGTTTGGAGCACTTTACTTTGTAATGAACAGGTTTTTAGATACAGAGCATCGTAAACAATTAATGATTTTAAAGAAAGAAAATACAGCTATAACTACTCCTCTTCGATTACAAGCTTATGAAAGGTTGGTGTTGTTTTTAGAACGAATAGTTGTAGATAAATTAATTTTAAGGGTAAGTAGACCAGGTATGAGTGCTAAATTATTACAAGCTGCACTATTAAAAACAGTAGAAGAAGAGTTTAATCATAACCTAACCCAACAATTGTATATTTCTGCTACAACATGGGAAACAGTTAAACAAACAAAAGAAGAAATATTAAAGATTATCAATTTTGCTGGAGCTAAATTAAAATCTGATGCAAAAGGTGCTGATTTAGCAAAAAATATTTTTGAAATAATGACAGGGTTAGAAAAACAACCTGCTCAGTTTGCTATTCTTACGCTTAAAAAAGAAATTAGACAGTTGTTTTAATTAGTAAAATTCTATTTTGAGAAATAGTTAAGTTGAACTACTCTGTCTAGAGAGGGGTTAATATTTTATTTAAAAAGCTTAAAAACAACTCCGAAACCAAAGTTCCATTCTGTAAATAGAAAGTGTTGACTAGCTTTATCATTTTCATTTGGCGTTGTTCTTATATCTGGCATATCAATAAAACCAGCTTT
>JAESTF010000165.1 GCA_016763795.1 Flavobacteriales bacterium | reverse complement strand
ATACTGCTGCTTGAATTAATCCTAGAGAACTGAAGTTAGGATCTGTTCTTGATGTAACAGGAACTGCCATATTTAATCTTAACATATCTCCACCATTAGGTAAGAAATTATTGATAAATGGTTTTCCTGTTGCTAAGGGGTTTCCTGCAGGTTTTCCTGTAGCCAATTGGTAAGGTTCTAAATTAGGAACCCCTGTATGGAAAATTGGCCATAAATCTACTGATCTAGGACTTCCCGCTTTTGGTAATAATAAAGTTCCGAAAACAGCATCATCTAAGGCTGTACCTGCAACTGCAGCACTTCCTTTAAGAGGGAATAACCCATCATTACCATTTCCAAAATTATATGTTCCCAAAGAGCTCTTCTGAATTCTTAACCCAGCCATAGCAGGAACAGCTCCACCAAATAGAGCATCATCCATATATAAAGCTAATTCAGGGTTGTAGAAATATTGATCTAATAAAGTATCAGCTAATTCATCATAAGGAGATAAAGAATTCCAATAATCTTTCATTCCTACAGGAATAATTACTTCATTGGTAAGAGGCATTCCTAACCTAGAAACTTGAACCCAAGACCCTGTATTTGTAGAACCAATATTTGGATTGTTAACCGTGCTTAAGTTTAATGTTCTTGTTGTCTCACGACTAGCTGAAGCCCAAACACCAATTACGTAATCACCATCTAAAATATTAGAAGCCATAGAAACTGGGTTCCCATTTTTTTGGAGGCTTGCTATTGGTATTTGAATAACAATAGAGTGGGTATTGAATTTTGCTAACCCGTCTCTTACTATGTTATTATTGTTTTGTCTAGGGGAATCACCTACATCAAAAATACCACCTAAATCCACAAAGAAAGGGTCATCAGAAGGTCCGCAGAAAACGGTTTCTCCAGATGAAGCAGTTGTTATAGCGTTAGTTATGAGGTTTTCATAAGTTGAGTTTAAACCTAGTACTGGATCATTAATTGATCTATCACCAATATTAGGTGGAGGTACAATCCCATTTGTTATTACTGTTGTAAATGTAGCGCCTCCGTCAGTACTTTTTTCTAAAGTATAGGTCGTTTTTAGATTTTGTAAACCTAACCTAATATTAAAAAAAGTTGTTGGATCTTCATTTGTTTTATTAAAAGTAAAGCGATAAGTAATTTCATCACCAACTACATTAACGTCATTATCTATATGGATTTCATATCGAATATCTTCTCCGAAGCTGTAATAGTTAGGACCGCCTTCTTTGAATTCTGCGGGAATGTAATTAGCAATAATAGTTATCATATTTGGATTGTCAGGACTTCTAAAGGCATAAAGATCCGTGTTGTCTGCTAATGGATCATTAGCAATTAACGGTGCTTCTCTATGGCTAGAGGCAAAAACTGAACTCCCCATAATAGGTATTGCTAGAAATGCAAATATTAGTTTTTTCATTGTTATTGATTTTTGTATTAATTAAGATTTGTTTCATAGAAGCTTATTTTTAAGCACTTTATAAAACTTTTAAAAGCACTCTCAGGTTATTTTAATAAAATAATTAAAGAGTGGAGTTCTTCCATAAGCATAGATTTTTAGTTTAAAATATTTATTTACAATACCTACGAGATTAAATTGATTTTGGATTTTTAACCTTAAAAAAAGAGTGAAATATCTTTTAGGAAGAGGCTTTAATCACTAGAAAATAGAAATTTGTAAAATCATGGAGGCGTGTAATAAATTAACTTAAGCGGCTAAAAAATCTAAACAAGCAATTACCTTCATAGGTGTTTTTGAAGTAATTTTATAAGAATGAGTTTGATTAAGAGGGATATGAACATAATCACCAACACCATAATTTGCAGTATTACCATTTATTGTGGCAATACACGAACCTTCTACAATTAAGAAGGTTTCACTGTATTCAGAATGCTGATGAATTGGTTCATCAACTTTAATCCATGCAATAACCATTTTGGCAGTTTTATAATCGCCAATAACTTCCATATGCATATTATTAAAATATTTTGGAACTTTAATTTTTTCTAACCAGATACTGTAATCTTTTATTTTAGAATTTTTAGTTAAGATTGGAGGACGAGAAAAGCATCTTTCAAGAATTTTAGACTTGATATTGGATGGAGGTTTTATTCGGTATTGGTTGCTGTACCATTCAAGTGATTTTTCAATAATACAGAGCTCTGTATATATAGTTTTATAACTGTATTTTTTTTGGAGAGACGCTAGTATTTTACTCTTAACGGTAATGTCTAACGATAATTCTAGAAGAAAATTTAATCTTATATGGTTTTTATTTTGATTCACGTAAATATTACTTTTTGTAAATACCTACGGATAATATGGCTGTTTGGATTTTTAGAGGGAAAATTATGCTGCTTTAAAAGCTAAACAAGCAATAACTTTCATAGGTTTTTTAGAAGTTACTTTGTAGCTATGATTTGAGTTTATAGGAAAACGAACATAATTTCCAACATTATAGCTTTTTGTTTTACCATTTATTGTAGCAGAACATGAGCCTTCTACAATTAAAAAAATCTCAGTATACTCACTATGAGAATGATTGGTTTCACCATCTTTAATCCAAGCAATAACCATTTTAGCAGTTTTATAATCGCCAATGACTTTCATATACATATTCTCGTAATTTTCTGGAGGCTCAATTTTGTCTATCCATAGCTGATAATCTTCTATTTTAGAATTTTCGGTTAAAATTGGTGGAGAAGAAAATATTTTTTCTTCTTTTATTTGATCGATTATTTTTGTTTTTAAATGATTTGGTGGAGTAATTTTGTGTTCTGAAGAAAATGATTCAAGCGATTTTTCTATTAAAGAGATTTCTTTCTTTACTAGGTTGTTTTTTTTAGCTATTTCTTCAACAGTAGCCCTATCTTCTATAGAGATTATATTTAGAACATAACCTTCTAATATTCCTGATTCTATGAATTTTTCAATATTCATTTAATATATTTTCTTAATTCTATTAATCCATTTCTTACTCTCGATTTAACTGTTCCAAGGGGAATGTTTAAATACTTTGCGGCTTCGACTTGAGTATATCCTTTAAAATATATGATGTCTATTACAATTTTGTTTTTTGGATTTAAAAATTTTAATGTGTTCGATAAACCAATTTGGTCAGTATTCATTTCAGAACTAATTTCAGATAAACTTTTGTTGTTTATATCAGACTCATTAAGAGATCTATTTTTAAATTCTTTAGAACGAATATAATCTATGGCTTTATTTCTAGCAATGTTTAACATCCATGTAAACAGCCTCCCTTTTGAGCTGTCATAACTAGAAAAGTTTTTCCATATTTTAACAAAAGTGTCTTGAAGTATGTCTTCAGCAATATTCTCTGAACGAACTATTTTAGTAATAATCCCATACAATATGGCAGAATAATTATCATAAAGTAAACTAATGCCTTCCTCACTATTTTCCTGAAGTAGCTTAATGAGTTCTTCTTCTGATATTTTTTTTGAGTATAAATTAGAGTAAATTTTCGAAACAAATCTACTCATTAAAAATAAGGATATTGATTTTTTCATTAAACGGAGAATAATTTATTCATACTTTGTATTAGCAATATCTAACAAAACTTCGTAATAATTTAAGCGCATCATTTTTGCTTTAAGCCACGCATAAAAAGCCATTGCTTGTAAATCTTCATGATCAGAATCTTGGCGCACCAAAGTGTCTTTTACTTCATCAATAAATACTTTGTTTTGCATTATTTCAGGAGTATCTAAGGTTATTTTTATAGTCTTAATAAACAGGCTAACTCTTTTGTATAATGGATGATTAAATAGTTCAGAATAGCTTGTCTCAAAAGCTCTTATTCTATTTAAAACAATATCAACGTTTCCTAATTCGTATTGTAAAATTATTTCAATGAGGTTCTTTTTTAAAACCCATTCAATTCCCATTTTTTTTTCAAACCAGTTATCGGAATGGTTCAAGGTTTGTAAAATATAATTTGATTTTTTATATAATTGCTGATTAAAATAATAGACAGATAAATTAATTTTGATATTAAATTGATTAATAATTGTCATTTTTTTGAGTTCTTTTTTATCGATAGAATCAAGTATTATTATTGATTTTTCATTTTGATTGAGGTAAGTGAAATTAGCAGCTTGAAGCATAACCAATTTTGGATAAAATTGTTGATAATAACTATTGTTATATTCTTCCATAGCTTCGTTCATCAATTCTAAATAGATGTTAGAAGCTTTAAACTTTCTGTTTCTATATAAAATGTGAGCAATCATATATAGAATATTAATCTTATAAAAATGATCTCTTTTAGAAAAACCGTGAGCTTTTTCTAGTTTTTTATAAGTCTTGATAATGTAGGGTTCTAAAGAATAAAAATCTTTTTTAGAGAGTAATACTTTACGAGTTAAATCGAGCACTTTATAAAGTATTTGAGGTCTTTTAATAACAAGATCATTTAAACCATATTTTTTAAGAAGGTCTTCAACTATTTTTTCAAGATCTTTATCTTCACCTCTAATTCTAATTGTATTTAACTCTTTTTTAATGAAATTATAAGCAATGTTAGCAGTTTCATTTTCATCAACGAGTTTTTTGTTTCTTTTCCATTTTTTATAAATTTGATTTATATCAGGAGAAAATTCACTATCAGATTCTTCTATTTGTATGTGATAAATATTATTAAGTAATTCGTAATGTTCATTTTCTAGAGCTGTTTGTTCTGCTTTTTTTAGTGTTCTCCAACCAAAATCATCACGTTGGTTTTTAAATAAATAAGTAGCTAAAGAAATTAGCCCTGCAATGGAAGATATTGCAGTAGTATCATCATCAATTTGTTTGAGTACAATAAAATCGGTTAAGTGTTTTAATAGTCGTTTGCGCAAAGTGTGATACGCAACCTTATTTGGTTTATTATATAGTTTTTTTTGAATTTCTATTGTAAGAAATTGATTATTAATTAATTCAAATAAATCTAAATCTTTTCGTTGTTTTTTACTTTTCTGGCGATTAATAAAAACTCTAAATTCTCTTTTATCATCTTCTGATAAAGTATTAATTAATTCCTGTAATTTATCCATAATAAAAGTCGGTTAAATTTTAATCAAAACTATAATAAATAAAGAGTTTATCAAAATAAACTTATTATATAAAAGTCAGTAATTATGAAATTTTTGTTTGTTTGAGGCTTGAAAACGGTATAGGTTTACATTGAATTTTAAACTTATATATTATGAAAAAGCTATTAATTATTTCACCCTTTATTTTATTGTCATTTAGTTTGGTTGGACAAAAAAATGATAAAGAAATTTTTGAAAAAAAATCAAAAGAGACTGAATCGTTAGTATTAAAAAATGCTATTTATTTAGAGTTAGGAGGGAACGGTTTGTTTTATTCTGTAAATTATGATAAGGTTATTGTTGGTAGAAAATCCTCTCATTTAGTAATTCGAGCAGGTTTTTCCCCTGTAGGGTTTATATCTGGCGATAATTCTTTTCTGTTGCCATTAGAAATAAATGTTTTATTTGGAAAACAGAATAATTTTTTAGAAATAGGAGGTGGAGTATCTTTATTCTTAGGGGATGATGACTATGGTTCTTTTGAAAATTTCGTAACTTTTAGGTTGGGGTATAGGCATCAATCAGCAAGTGGTTTAATGATGAGAGCTGCAATGGTTCCATTAATTTCTAGGTCGGAAAAAATGATGTGGGTAGGTTTGAGTGTGGGCTATACCTTTTAACACTCTTTAACAATTCTTTTAAAGTCATTTTTTTATTTACTTATAAATCTGTAATATAGTTAGTTAATATTGATTTATATCTTTTTTAAAAGTCAGTTAATTAAATCAAATTGTTTGACAAGTTTTTAAAGCCTCCCTATGTTTGTTTAGAATTTTAAAACTTACACTATGGAAGGTATCATCATTTTATTATTGTTAGCAATTTTAGCAGTCCCAATCATATTATTGATATGGGTAAAAACATCGACAGGTAGTTTAATTAAGGAAGTCATAATTAAACTTAATTATCTCACAACTAAGGTAGATGGTCTCGATAAAGAGAAAAAAAAGAAACCAAAACTTGTTGTAGAGGAAGATCCTGTTACAGTAAATGAAAGTTTATTGAGCTTAATGGAGAAATTACCTAAAAAAGAAGAACTAAAAAAAGAGGAGGTAGTTGAAAATGTAGCGGAAAAAAAAGTGGTAAAAGAAAGCATTCCCGAGTTGGCAATTAAAAAAGAAATAAAATTAAAAAAGCCAACACAAAAAATTGCTTTTGTAAAACCTAAGAAGAAAAAAAGAGATCTCGAAAAATTTATTGGAGAGAACTTAATTAACAAAATAGGAATAGGGATTTTAGTATTAGGGATTGCTTATTTTGTGCGATATGCTATTGATAAAGATTGGATTAGCGAAATTGGTAGAGTAGCTATAGGAATATTAAGTGGAGGTATTTTAACCTTGTTTGCACACCGAATGAGAAAAACATTTACTGCATTTAGTTCGGTATTGGTTGGTGGAGCAATGGCTATATTTTATTATACCATTTCAATAGGATTTCATGATTACCAATTGTTTTCACAACCCGTTGCATTCGGAATAATGGCATTAATTACAGCATTTTCTGTATTGTTATCTATTAGTTACGATAGAAAAGAATTGGCTATTTTAGGCTTAATTGGGGCTTTTTCTACACCATTAATGGTAAGTAATGGTGGAGGAAACTATCAGGTTCTGTTCAGTTATTTGGCCATTGTAAATATTGGAATGTTAGTGTTGGCTTATTTTAAAAAGTGGAATGTAGTAAATATTTTATCATTTGCCTTTACAGTTGTATTGTATGCGGGTTGGTTTGCCTCAAAAGTGGTAGGTGTGGAAAATGCACCGTATTTGGGAGCAGTGGTTTTTGCAGCACTCTTCTATGTGATTTTCTTTTTTATGCACATTATTAATAATGTAAAAGAGCAACGAAAATTTAAAGGCTACGAATTTGGGTTAATGCTGACTACAACAGCACTGTTTTATACAGCAGGAATGTCAGTATTGTTTTTATCAGGAAATACAAATTATCAAGGATTATTTACCATTGGTTTAGGCGTGTTTAACTTGTTATTTGCATATCCGTTATTTAAACGAAATAAAGTAGATAAATCATTGATATTCTTGCTGGTAGGAATGGTGTTAACTTTTATAAGTTTAGCTGCTCCAGTACAATTATCGGGTAATTACATTACTTTATTTTGGACTACAGAAATGGTTTTATTACTGTGGTTGGGTCAGAAATCGGGTATTAAATTTATGAAGCTTAGTTCGTTAGTTATTCTAGGTTTAATGTTAATTAGTTTGGTAATGGATTGGCAACAAATTTATTTCGATTATGGGACTGAATCTTTAGCAATAATTATCAACAAAGGTTTTATTACTGCTCTGTTTAGCATTGTAGGAGTGATCGCTTACGCTAGATTATTAAAAAATGAAAAGGAAGAAAATTTCTTGCCAGGAATAGCCGTTCGACTAATAAGAAATATGGCAGCGATTACCGTTGGAGCATTAATTTACCTTATCGGAATAATAGAAATAGGTTTTCAGTTAGAAACCAGAATGAGTTATTCTCCTTTAGTAACCATAAGTACAATAGGGTTTACTTACTTATTTCTATTAAGTTTATGGACTTACACTAAAAAAGTAAGGAATCAAATTTTAGAAAAAATTATTTCGATAGCTGCTGTAATTATCTTAGTTACTTATCCGCTATTAAATGGAGTAACGAGCATAATTAAAACGGATTATTTAGCAGGAGATGTATTGTTCGGAGCATTCTTAATACAATATGTTAATCTAATACTGATCGTTTTAATTGCAGTTCAGTTTTTTAAAGCCATTAGAAAAAAATATGGTTTAAGAAGTGAAATAGGAAAAATAGCTATTTGGGGATTTGCCGTACTTGGCTTAATTGTAGCAAGTATTCAGTTAAACCATGCAACATTATTATTGTTGTTTGATCAAGTACAAGAAAATGTTCATTTCATTAATAAACAAACAATTAAAATTGGCTACCCAATTGTATGGGGAATCGCATCATTTATGATGATGTTGGTAGGGATGAAATATAAATACAGAACACTCAGAATCATCTCATTATCTATATTTACTGTGATTCTGGTTAAGTTATTTATGTTTGATATTAAAGGAGCCTCTGAAGGAGGTAAAATAATTGCATTTATTTTGTTAGGAGTGCTTTTATTAGTTATTTCATTTATGTATCAAAAATTAAAAAACTTACTGTTAGACAATAAAGAATAATGGTATAAGGATAGAATGGTTTAATCTTAAACCATTCTATCATTCACTCATTTTTTAATAAAAAATATGAAGAAATTAGTCATAGTAATAGGTTTCCTGTTTATAAATAACTTGTTTAGTCAAGAGTATATCTGGAAATCAGAAATAGAAAAAATAAACTCGGATAATTTTTATAAGATTGAGTTAACACCTCAAATTATATCAAAATTAAATACTCAATTTTCTGATGTTCGGATAAAAAATAACAAAGGATCGGATATTCCTTATTTTATTGAAAAAGAATCGTTTTCTGTAACTAAACGTGTATTTAAAGAATATCAGATTAAAGAAAAAATTAAATGGAAAAATGGAGCTACGGTTTTAGTGGTAGAAAATAAAAATAAAGATACAATTAACAACATACAGCTTCAAATTAAGAATTTTGATGTACGGAAGCATTTAGAATTAGCAGGGAGTGATGATTATGAAAATTGGTATACCATTAAAGAAAATTATGTTTTTAGAACGGCAAATGGGTTCAATACCACTTCGGAAGTAAAGAGCTTAAACTTTCCTTACACCGATTATAAATATTATCGAATTATTATTTATGATTGTTTCAGTTTACCAATTAATGTATTAAAAATAGGCTATTATGATACTTACCAAGAGCTGGGTAAATTTAAGAAACTAGACACTCCTGTTTTAACTCGTTTTGATAGTACGGAAACAAAACAGACTTACATTAATGTTAAATTTAATGAGGTGCCTTATTTTGATAAGCTGACCATTAAGGTAGATAAACCAACCTATTATTACCGAAATGCTAAGATTTGCTTTAAACGAGAAGATAAAAAAGGTAGAATATATTATGAAGTAGAAAAACATATTAACATCAATTCAAACAGTGAGTTAACCTTTTATTTTTCTGATTTTAGGCACAAAGAACTTTATATTGTTATTGATAATGAAGATAATCCTCCGTTAGAAAATATAAGAATAAACGCTTATCAATTAAACCGCTATTTGGTGACACGTTTAGAAAAAAATAAAAACTACGAACTCGTTTTTGGAAATGAAAATATACAGAGACCGAATTACGATATTGAATATTTTAAAAATAGGGTTGGAAAAGATACCAAAACAATAATTACCCAAAATATTACAGCAATTAAGTATAAAGAAAAAAAGAAGATAACTACTTCTACTTTATGGATGTGGGGTTCGATAGGTTTAGTAGCTTTACTGTTAGGTTATATGTCTTATAAAATGATAACCGAAATGGAGAGAAGTAAGTAAATTAGTACTATCTGAAGAAAGCTTTAATGAGTTTTAGTAATATGACTCTGAGGATAAACAAAAAGATGAATAAATTAAAATTTGCTAAAGACGAAGGTTCAGAATTCTATAAAGAATTGAATCAGAAAGTTGAAGAATACTTTTCCGAGAAGGGTGTTAAAAAGACTGGAAATAATACAATGATTTTTAAAATTATATTTTATTTCAGTTTGGATATTCTTTTTTATGGGTTGATGATAACAAGTACAACAGTTGTAGAGTTTTATACATTCTACTTGTTAATGGGACTATCTATATTACTAACGGCTTTTAATGTTTCTCATGATGCAGCACATGGGGTTGCTGTAAAAAGTAAATATTGGAATAAATTGTTGTTTTCACTTAGTTTTAATCTTCAAGGTAACAATGCTTACGTTTGGGGTAAAAACCATAATGAATCACATCATTTATATACGAATGTTGAAGGGAGTGATATAGATGTCCTTAATAATCCTTTGTTTAGGATGACAGAAAACCAAAAGTTAAAATGGTTTCATCGTTACCAATATATTTATGCTCCGATACTGTATTTATTATATTCAATTAACTGGTTTTTCTTTCGAGAGACTCTAATGTTAATTAATTATTCAAGTAGAACAATAAAAATAAAGATTCCTCGACAGGAAATTATCAAATTAATCATTTATAAGCTACTTTACATAGCTTATATGATTGTATTGCCTATCTATTTTTTATCCATTGGGTGGTCAACCGTTGTGTTGGTATTTATATTAAATCATTTTTTGGTATCGCTAATATTTGTAGGTGTTTTGGGTGTTTCTCACTTATCAGATTTCGTAGAACACCCTGTTCCTGATAGTGATAATAATCTTAACATGAGTTGGGCTAAACTGCAGATGTGCACGTCAGTTGATTATAATGCTAATAGTAAATTTTTCAACTGGACTCTAGGTGGGTTTAATGCTCATGCTTTACATCATTTACTTCCTCATATATGTCATGTACATTATTTGGAAATACTTCCCATATTTCGTGAATTGGCTAAAAAATATAATATAACATATATGGAAATGACGTATGGAAAATCCCTTGCATCACATTTTAGATTTTTAAGAAAGATGGGGGATTCAGAAACCTTTAATACCATTCCTTATGAGAAATAAACACATTCATATTGAAAAAGACAGTAAATTACTAAAGGATATTCATAAGCAAGTTGAAGAAAATTTGGTAATCGACAAACTAAACTTTAAGATTAAAATATGGAGTAAGTTCGTCTTATATTTTAGTTTAATTGTTTTAACCTATTGGCTACTGTATATTGTTACTAATCCGTTTATATTTGTTTTAGTTTTTGTTTCGTATGGATTTTTATCCTTGCTACTCGCTTTTAATTTTGCACACGATTTTTCTCACAATACTGTATTTAAAAGTAAAAGGCTGAATAATATCTGTTTTGATTGTATTTATACGTTGGTTGGAGCACATGCTCAATCTTGGAAACAAAGACATATTAATTCTCATCATCACGCACCAAACGTAGAAGCTTATGATTCTGATCTTAAAATTTCTACTTTAATTAGAGTTATTCCGAATAGCAGTTATTATTGGTTCCATCGCTATCAACATATTTATGCATCTTTTGCTTATACGACTTATTCATTATTTTGGATATTTATCAAAGATTTTTCTATCCTATTTACAAAAGATGAATACAATCTTAAGAAAGGTTTAAAATATCATTTTGTTTTTTTTATTCAGAAGCTATTTTACATTGGCTTTATACTCGTTTTACCTATAATTTTTTCAGACCAACAGTGGTTTATAGTATTAATTAGTTTTTTGATGATGCATTTGTTACAATCCTTATTTTTGCTGTTTACGTTTTTTATGACACATCATGTTGAAAAAACAGAATACCCGACAACTGATAAGAATGGTTATATCAATACTTCATGGTTAATGAATCAAGTTAAAAGTTCGAATGATATGCACCCATTTAGTAATACCGCAAATTTTATTCTTGGAGGGTTTAACAATCATATAGCACATCATTTGTTTCCTCATTATCATCATATTCATTATCCAAAACTGAATAAAATTATATATAGAGTTTTAATTGAAAATAATATAGAGCCGAATCAAACTTCATATATTGGAGGTGTTATATCACATTTGAAACTACTTAAAAAAATGAGTTATGAATAGTGTAAAGATTAAGTATTTAGATCATTTTTAAATAAATGACAATAGTAAACAGATATTATAGAGATTTTGTGT
>JAESTF010000372.1 GCA_016763795.1 Flavobacteriales bacterium | reverse complement strand
GTATTTAAAGTCCGCCCTGGCGTTACTGGCTTGGCTCAGGTTAATGACGTGGATATGTCTACGCCACGCAAACTGGCCCGCTACGACGCACTAATGATCAACCGTATGGGTTTAAAGTTATACGTTAAACTCATCATCGATACCGCCCTAGGCAAAGGGCATGGCGATCGGGTAAGAGAACACAAGGCAAGCACATCTGTGCGAAAAAATACTAATTAAAAACCCCTTTCATCACTGTCAAAGCTCCTTAAGCAATGCTCCCTATTTATTCCTTTGAACTATCAATCAACCCAGCAACAAACAACATAAATGCTGACTTTACAGTATAACAACGTCCCTGGGTGGGTAACAGACAGCCCTCGAAACCACACCTCCCCATGATCAGCTATCAAGGAGTGCAGCTGATCTCCAAGGCACACACTTGCTCAAAAAAAATAGTCATCATCATCGTCCTCAATACCAATGAATACGGAAATAAATTACAATGCACTTCTTTTTACTACTCCAGACTCCCATGACACTTTGGGTATAATTAGTAGGCCATCTGATTGGCCTGAGAAGGACTTCGTATGATCTTTGTAACTGGCGGTGCAGGTTTTATTGGCGCCAACTTTGTGATGGACTGGTTACGACAAAATGACGAACACATTGTTAACATTGATGCGCTGACCTATGCGGGAAATCTTGAAAGCCTTTCCTCCCTACAAGGTGATACTCGCCACATCTTTGTTAAAGGTGACATTGGTGATACGACTCTAATATCTAAATTACTCGAAAAACACCAACCGCGGGCTGTTCTCAATTTTGCAGCAGAGTCTCATGTTGATCGATCCATACATGGGCCAGAGGCTTTTGTGCAAACAAATGTAGTAGGCACATTCCATCTTTTAGAATCTGTTCGCACCTACTGGGACAAACTAAAGGAAGGCTCAAAAACTAATTTTCGATTTTTGCATGTCTCCACTGATGAGGTGTATGGCTCCTTGACTAAGGACGAACCAGCCTTCAGTGAAACCCATCGCTATGAGCCAAATAGCCCGTATTCCGCTAGTAAAGCAGCGAGTGACCATTTAGTTCGATCCTATCATCACACCTATGGGCTACCAGTACTAACCACCAACTGCTCAAACAACTACGGCCCTTATCATTTTCCAGAAAAACTTATTCCGCTGGTGATTGTTAATGCTTTGGCTGGCAAAATACTACCTATCTATGGCGATGGCCAGCAGATTCGGGATTGGCTTTTTGTTACGGATCATTGCAGTGCCATTCGTCGAGTATTGGAAGCAGGTACGTTAGGGGAAACATATAATGTGGGTGGCTGGAACGAAAAAGCTAACCTAGATATTGTGCATACCGTTTGTGCCTTGCTGGATGAGTTGCGACCTCAGCAAGATGGCAACAAATACTGCAAACAAATTGCTTTTGTAGCAGATCGCCCCGGGCATGATCAACGCTATGCCATTGATGCTCAAAAAATTGAACGTGAACTTGGCTGGAAACCTGCTGAAACCTTTGAAACAGGTATTCGAAAAACTGTACAGTGGTACCTAGACAATCAAGAATGGGTGACCAACGTGCAGTCGGGTGCCTATCGTGAATGGGTTGAAAAAAACTATACGGTATAACAAGTGAAAATTCTATTGCTCGGCAAACGAGGTCAAGTGGGCTGGGAACTGCAACGCAGCCTTGCACCTTTAGGAGAAATTGTTGCGCTAAGCCGTGACAGCCAAAACTATTGTGGGGATCTCGCTAATCTACAAGATTTAGCCGAGACTGTGCGACAAATCAAACCGAATATTATCGTTAATGCTGCGGCTTACACAACGGTTGATAAGGCTGAAAGTGAACCTGAATTGGCGCGAATTATTAATGTTGAAGCGCCATCTGTATTGGCACGTGAGGCTGCGTTACTCGATGCTTGGCTGATACATTACTCTACCGACTATGTGTTTGATGGCAGCGGGGGTACGCCTTGGCTAGAAACTGACGCTACCGGGCCATTGGGCTTATACGGCGCCACCAAATTAGCCGGCGAGCAGACTATTCAAAGCTCAGGCTGCAAACACCTTATTTTTCGCACTAGCTGGGTTTATGGTGCCCGTGGTAATAATTTTGCCAAAACAATGCTGCGCCTTGCCGCAGAGCGTGACAGTCTAACCGTGATTGATGATCAAGTGGGTGCTCCCACCGGGGCTGACCTGCTGGCAGATGTCACTGCCCATGCGATACGCAGTGTCCAGAATACACCTGAATTAGGCGGGTTATATCACCTTGTCGCGGCGGGCGAGACAACGTGGCACGGTTATGCGCGTTTTGTGATAGATTTTGCGCGTAAAAATGGACTCGAACTCAAGACGCTGCCTGAGTCAATTATACCGGTACCGTCCAGTGCATTTCCTACCCCCGCACAGCGGCCCAAGAATTCACGACTGGATACCCGTAAATTACAAACCAACTTTGATTTAACACTCCCTCATTGGCAAACCGGTGTTACCCGGATGCTGACGGAGCTTTTAGAGAAATAATTATGAGTAAAAGAAAAGGAATTATTCTTGCTGGCGGCTCCGGCACACGGTTACATCCAATTACTCTTGGCGTGTCCAAACAATTGCTGCCGATCTACGACAAGCCTATGATTTACTATTCCTTGTCAGTATTGATGCTGGCCGGCATGCGCGAAGTCCTCATTATCTCAACCCCAGACGATTTACCAAGCTACCGTAAGCTGTTAGGAAACGGTAGTCGGTTCGGCATTCAGCTCAGCTATGCGGAACAACCATCTCCAGATGGCTTAGCTCAGGCTTTTATTATTGGCGAAGAGTTTATCGGAGCAGACAACTGTTGTCTGATTCTTGGCGATAACATTTATTACGGGCAGCATTTTTCTGACAATCTGCAGGCAGCTGATGACATTGAACACGGGGCAACAGTGTTTGGTTATCACGTCTCTGATCCAGAACGTTTTGGTGTAGTTGAATTCGATAAGAGCGGCAAAGCCATCAGTATTGAAGAAAAACCAGAAAAACCTAAATCAAATTATGCAGTGACGGGGCTATATTTCTACGATAACCGTGTGATAGAGATTGCCAAGAGTATTCAGCCTTCAGCTCGTGGAGAACTTGAAATCACCGATGTAAATCGTATCTATCTTGATGAGCAAAGCCTCAATGTTCAAATGCTTGGCCGTGGTTTTGCCTGGCTAGATACTGGTACTCATGAGTCACTGATGGAAGCCAGCCATTTTGTTCACACTGTCGAAAAACGCCAGGGCTTAAAAATTGCGTGTTTAGAAGAAATTGCCTTCAATAACGGCTGGCTTAACGCAGAGCAACTCATGGAACTGGCTGAGCGCTTAAAGAAAACGGGTTATGGGCAGTATTTATTTGCTTTGCTTAAAGAAGGAAGCGTTGCATGAAGGTTACATCAACAAATATTCCTGATGTTCTTATTATCGAACCTGAAGTTTTTGGTGATAACCGTGGTTTTTTCTTTGAAAGTTTCAATCAGCAGGCTTTTAATGATGCCGTTGGGCAAGATGTAAAATTTGTACAAGATAATCACAGCCGTTCTGAAAAAGGCGTATTGCGTGGCCTGCACTACCAGATTAAACAACCTCAAGGGAAGCTGGTGCGTGTTGCCCAAGGCACTGTATATGATGTAGCGGTTGATCTACGTAAGTCCTCCACCACATTTGGGCAGTGGGTGGGAGCCGAGTTGAGCGAAGATAATCACCGTCAGCTTTGGGTGCCTGCCGGTTTTGCGCATGGGTTTGTGGTGCTGAGTGAGAGTGCAGAATTTCTGTATAAAACGACGGATTATTATGCACCAGAATTTGAGCGTAGCATCATGTGGAATGATCCTGATATTGGTATTAATTGGTCAATTGATGCTGCCCCCCTGCTCTCCGGTAAAGATCAGCAAGGTCTCATGTTAAATAATGCAGAGGTATTTTCTTGAACCCACATACACCACAACCAGTTTCCTTGTTGTCGTTAGGTAAAAGCCTCTGGCTACACCGCGGCCTGATAAAACAAATGGCTTGGCGAGAAATTATTGGGCGATACAAAGGCTCAGTCATGGGGCTGTTTTGGTCGTTTATTAACCCTGTGCTTATGCTGGCCGTCTATACGTTTGTTTTTTCTGTCGTATTTAAGGCCAAGTGGGGTGTTGGCAGTGAGGAAAGTAAAACCAGCTTTGCACTGGTGCTGTTTGTAGGATTAATTGTACACGGGCTATTAGCGGAAGTGCTTAACCGTGCACCAAGCCTGATTTTAAGTAACGTTAATTACGTTAAAAAGGTAATTTTTCCGCTGGAAATATTACCAGTGATAAATCTTCTGGCAGCTTTCTTCCATAGCGTGATAAGCCTTGTCGTATTACTTATTGCTTATGTCGCTATTAATGGATATTTGCCGTGGACGATAATCCTTATTCCCATTGTGCTGCTGCCTCTAGCTACGCTGGTTCTGGGACTAGCTTGGATGCTCGCTTCGTTGGGTGTCTTCATCAGGGATATCGGGCAGACTATCGGTATTATCACAACCGTTATGTTGTTTATGGCACCGGTATTCTTTCCCTTATCTGCAATGCCTGAAAAATATCATCCATTTATTTTGGCAAATCCACTGACTTTTATAATAGAACAATCGCGTGAAGTATTGATCTTTGGGCACCTTCCTAATTGGTCGGGTTTAGGGATTTATATGCTTATAGCTTCCGCTGTGGCTTGGTCTGGTTATATCTGGTTCCAGAAAACACGTAAGGGGTTTGCTGATGTCCTCTGATGATTTTGCCATTCGCATTCAAGGCTTAAGTAAGTGTTTTCAAATTTATGACACTCCAAGAGACCGTCTTAAACAGTTCGTTGCCCCTCGTTTGCAACAAATGGTCGGAAAGCCCAAAAAGCAATATTTTCGGGAGTTTTGGGCATTAAACGATGTTTCGTTTGAGGTGAAAAAAGGGGAAACGGTTGGGATTATTGGGCGTAATGGTTCAGGTAAGTCAACTCTACTGCAACTCATTTGTGGCACGCTAACACCTTCAAGTGGTAGCGTGGAAACCCGCGGCCGTATTGCTGCGCTGTTGGAGCTAGGCTCTGGCTTCAACCCCGAATTCACGGGGCGTGAAAACGTTTATATGAACGCAGCGGTGCTCGGCTTAAGTAAAGAAGAAACTGATGCTCGTTTTGATGATATTGCCGCTTTTGCAGAAATTGGTCAGTTTATTGAGCAGCCTGTTAAAACCTACTCCAGTGGTATGGTGGTAAGACTTGCGTTTGCAGTAGCAATCAATGTTGATCCACAAATACTCATTATCGATGAGGCTCTTTCAGTAGGTGATGAACTCTTTCAACGGAAATGTTTCTCGCGCATCGAGGCAATCAAGAATAATGGCGCAACTATTCTGTTTGTTTCGCACTCAGGAAGTACGGTTGTGGAGCTTTGTGATCATGCCATGCTGATTGATTCAGGTGAAAAGCTATCAATGGGTGCGCCGAAAGAAATTGTTGGTATATACCAAAAGCTGATCTACGCACCTCAAGATAAACGTAACGCCATCCGCAAGGAGATACGAGTTACTAGTAAAAATAGGAAAAGAACGGAATCCTTGCAGAAATTTCGGCAGACAAAAGGCAATTTTGCCATTGAGAATGAGCTAGACGAATTCTTTGACCCGAATCTCAAACCACAGAGCACATTGGTATTTGAATCAAACGGGGCTTGTATTGAATCCTCCGAAATTTTTACTTTGTCCGGAGAAAAAGTGAACTGCCTCCGAAGAGGCAAGAGCTACCGCTACACTTACAACGTTAGGTTCGATAAAGGTGCAACCAATGTACGTTTTGCCATGTTGGTTAAAACCATCTCTGGCTTGGAGTTAGGTGGTGCAGTTTCTGCCCCGAGTCTGGACCAAAGTATTCCATACATAGCGCCTGGTTCAATTGTTAGCGTTGAATTTCGATTTACTTGCAATTTGAATCCTGATTCATATTTTTTCAATGCGGGAGTCAGGGGAATGAATCGAGATGAAGAAACGTATTTGCATCGCGTAATAGATATTTGCATGTTCAAGGTGATGCCGCTGACTGACAATACTGCTACTGCCTTTATAGACTTTAACTGTGTAGCTAAATTCGAGCTTATTAATAATCCCTTGCAGGAAGTCGAAAAAGCATGAGCCAGGAAAGTATGAAACGCATCATTGTCGTACTTGGTATGCATCGAAGCGGTACCAGTCTCGTTACGCGCGGCTTAGTTGCGCTTGGTGCAGCAGTCGGGAAGAACATTGTCCCAGCTGGATTTGACAACCCGACTGGGTTTTGGGAAGACAAGGATATTGTTGAAATTAATGACCGCTTATTGAAGCTGCTTGGCTATTCATATGAATCGTTAGCGCTAGTGCCAAATAATTTGTATTCAGACCCGCGTGTTGAATCGCTGAAGCAGGAAGCTACAGAACTAGTAAGAGTAAAAATTGCTCAAAGTTCTCTTTGGGCTGTAAAGGATCCTAGAATAAGCAGACTCCTGTCCTTCTGGAAGCCAATTTTTTCTCATGCTGGCGCCGAAGTCGAATACGTTATTGCAATGAGGAATCCACTAAGTGTTGTGCGATCCCTTGAGAAGCGTAACCAGTTTCCTCTTCAGAAATCTTTACTACTCTGGCTGGAGCATTATGTTGGAGCTGTTACGGGCACACATGAGGCTACTCGAATCTTTGTTGACTATGACAGGCTTCTTAATAACCCTCGTCTGGAATTAGCACGACTAGCAAATGCACTTTGTTTATCTGGTCTAGACCATGATGGTTCTGGCATTGATGAATTTGTAGACACCTTTTTATCAAAAGACTTATGCCACAATCAATATACTCAAGAAGATTTGGAGCTTGCAGCTGATATTCCAGTCAGTGTGATTCAGGCATATGAGTCGCTTTTGGAGGCCTCTAAGGCACAAGTATCACCAACTAATATTACTTTCGAAGAGCGTTGGAGCCAACTTGAGGAAGGTTTAGAAGACATTTCACCAATACTTAAATTCCTTAATGAGCGTGACTACACAGGGCTCATGAAAGATATCGAAATAAGCAGTTTGAGAGGACATCTAACTATACGGGATGAGCAGCTGGTCGAGAGTGCGAAGCAGATCGCTGAGCGGGACTCACTGGTAGCTGCGAAAAATGTAGTCATTAGAGAGATTTATGTTTCACGTTCGTGGCGCATAACTAGACCGCTTCGTTTTTTTGGTCGACTTATGGGTAGGGTTTTGGCTGGAATGCACCCGTTAGTTTCTCGGCTGGCTCGGGGGGCTTGGAGACGTGTTCCCGTGGGCTTCAAACTGGCTGTTAAAAGTAGGTTATTTAATTCTCTACCGTTTTTGTATTCAAAGACAAAGGCTTTTAGAGATTGGGCCGCTTTTACAGGGCGTACTGCTATGCAAGAAGTCGCAGTATTTCAAGAGAACGTCGAGGGTCTCGACAGCCCGATTGAGGTTCAGCAGGCTGCGGTTAGCTATGTAGAAAAATTCGAAGAAGACGTGGATCCCCTGGTAAAGCTTATAGCTTTTTATCTGCCTCAGTTTCACGCAATCCCCGAAAATGACGAGTGGTGGGGTGAAGGTTTTACCGAATGGAGTAACGTTAAGCCGGCCTTCCCCAGATTTAAAGGCCATTACCAACCGCATATACCGGGTGAGTTGGGCTACTATAATTTGTCTGATGTGGATGTGCAGCGCAGACAGGTAGAGCTGGCAAAGATGTATGGTTTGGGCGGGTTTTGCTTTTATTTTTATTGGTTTGCCGGAACGCGGTTACTTGAAACACCAATAAAACAGTACTTTGATACTAAAGATATCGATTTCCCGTTTTGCCTATGTTGGGCCAATGAAAACTGGAGTCGCCGCTGGGATGGCTTGGATAACGATATCCTCATCGCGCAAAATCACTCAGCTGAAGACGACCTCGCCTTTATTGAATATGTCTCTGAATACTTCAGTGATGATCGATATATTCGTATTGATGGTAAACCTCTACTAATTGTTTATCGCCCCAGTCTTCTGCCCTCTGCCGCGAAGACGGCAGAGCGTTGGCGCAAGTGGTGTAAAGATAATGGTGTGGGCGAGATATATTTAGCCTCGACTTTATCATTTGAAGCTGGTGATCCTAGAAAATATGGATTTGATGTTGTCATCGAATTTCCGCCAAATAACATGAGTCCAGCAGTAGCGAATGAGTTTGTTGAAGACAATGGAGAGGAGTTTTCTGGCATTATTTATGACTGGAGTGATTTGGCGAAACGGAGTGAAAATTACAGTGAGCCAAAGTATCCGTTGATAAGGAGTGTCTGTCCTGCGTGGGATAATACTGCCAGAAAAAAAGAGAGGGCTACGGTATTTGCCGGTTCTACGCCAAAACGTTACGGTCGTTGGTTAAGAAACGCAATAACAGACACTGTTCGACGGGCTACAAGTAATGATGACAAACTGGTGTTCGTTAATGCCTGGAACGAGTGGGCGGAAGGAGCACATCTCGAGCCAGACCAAGAGTACGGATATGCCTATCTGGAAGCGACTCGACAAGCGCTTGCTGGAGAGCAGTTTGTTGACGAGCGCAAGATAGTACTGGTTGCTCATGATGCGCATCCCCATGGCGCGCAAAACCTGATTTTGCACATAGCCAAATCCCTGAAGATGGATATGGGATTTAAAGTGGATATGGTTGTTCTGGGTGACGGACCGCTGTTGCCTGAATATGCAAAGTACGCAGAGTTGCACTGTTTGGGTGGTGAAAGTGCCTGTGGTGATAAAGCGAAAGCAATAGTGGAAAAACTCTGGGCGCGGGGCCAGTCGACAGCAATTTGTAATACCACAGTGACGGGCTTATTTGCCAAAGTATTGAATCAACAGGGTTTTCATGTGGTGAGTTTAATTCATGAAATGCCCACGGTCATTGTGGATAATGGTCTGCAGGAACACTGTAGGGCACTGGTAGAAGTATCAGATTGTGTTGTGTTTCCCGCAGAACAAGTGAGAGAAGGGTTCATGCGTTTTGTTAGCCTCGATAATGTTAATACAGAAATAAGACCACAAGGGTTGTTTCGAAGAAACAAATACGCCGGTAAAGATGGTGCGCAAAAGGCCAAAATTCAGCTGGAGTCGCAGTGGTCTATTCCGCGCCAAGCAAAATGTGTGGTCGCTGTCGGCTATGCAGATATGCGTAAGGGTATTGACTTGTTTGTCGATATGGCTTTTAAAGTCCTGGAAGAACAGCCTGATGTCTACTTTGTGTGGGTTGGTCACTTTGATGTGGGCATGGAGGAGAAAATTAAATGCAGGACGTCAGAATCGGAATATGCAGATCGTTTTATCTTTCCAGGATTGGATTTTGATTCAGATGTTTATTATGCGGCTGCAGATGTTTACGCATTGACATCAAGGGAAGATCCTTTCCCCTGCGTAGTATTGGAAGCGCTTGGTGTAGCGACGCCGGTTGTTGCGTTTGAAGGTGCGGGCGGTTTTAATGAGTTGCTGTCTCGCGCTGGAGGCCTGTTAGTTGAAGCTTATGACCCGACACGATTTTCATCTGCGGTATGCCGCTTGTTGGCATCTTCAGAACTTAATTCAGAAATAGGTGATGCTGGACGTTCGCTAGTTGAAAAGGAGTTTTCCTTTAATCGTTACCTCTTTGCCTTGTTGGAGTGGGCAGGTAAACCAATTAAAAAAGTCTCTGTGATTGTGCCCAATTACAATTATTCAGATCACATGCGAGATAGGTTAGAGAGTATTACGTCTCAAGAGCACGCTATTTATGAGTTGATTGTACTGGATGATGCATCGACAGATGATAGTGTTGAAGTCCTAGAAAGGCTATTGGAAACAGTCAATATTGATCATTGTTTGGTTGTTAACGATGAAAACACAGGGAGTCCTTTTGAACAATGGCGCAAAGGCATTGAACTTGCCAGTGGCGATTATATCTGGATTGCTGAAGCTGATGATTTGTCTGAAAAAAGGTTTCTTGATGAAGTCATGCCGTATTTTGAATATGAGTCGGTTGCTTTTAGTTATTGTGAGTCAGTACAGATCGATGAGAACGGCAACCAAATAGTGGGAAACTATACGGCTTATTTGGCGGATATATCAAATGAAAAATGGCAGAGGAACTATATAGCACCAGGCATTCAGGAAATATGTAGTGCCTTTGCGGTCAAGAATACTGTTCCAAATGTCAGTGCGGTTATTTTTAAGAGGGAGAATATTAAGGCTGCATTTGAGAATTATAAGGAAGAGATTATTAAATACCGGTTTGCTGGTGACTGGATGTTATATGTTGCTATGTTAACAGCTGGCGATCATGTGGCCTTTAGCAAGAAAGCCTTGAATAAACATCGGCGACACGCATCTAGTGTGACACAGCAATCTTATGGTGAAAAGCACTTGGAAGAGGTCATATCTATTCAAGATTACATTTCTGAACACTTTGATGTTCCTGCCGATGTGGTTGCTAAAGTGCAGGCGTATCGTGATCAGTTGCATGAAAAGTTTAATCTACAGTTGCCATCATAATGTCCCTCAATAATGTCGTTAAGTGTAGCCAGAAAAACAAGCGTGTTTTAATTGTAGGTGCTGGTGGATTTATTGGTACCAATCTGGTGCGCAGTTTGTCTTCAGTTAATAATGAAGTGCGGGCAATTTCACGCTCCTTTCTTGATGAGCGGCCCATCGAAAACGTTGTACGAATCAAAGCGGATCTGAGTGACGCAGTGCTTGTTAGAGAACATTGTGAATGGGCTGATTATGTTGTTTATCTCGTGACTGAAAGTACGCCTGCCACAGCTAGTACCAATGTGGTTGGTAGTGCTGAGAAAGATATTATAGAGGCGCTTAAGTTTTTTGAGTTATGTGTTGAAATGAGAATCAAAAAACTAATCTATATGTCGTCGGGCGGAACTGTATATGGTGATACAAAGCAGATACCGACTCCAGAATCAACTGTTCTGGATCCTAGGAATGCCTACGCAGTTGCTAAAGTGGCTGTTGAGAATTATTTGGCGATATACCATCAGCTACATGATTTAGACTACATTATCCTAAGAGTTAGTAATCCCTATGGGCCGTATCAATATGCAACTAAAAAGCAGGGCGTCATTGGTGGCTTTGGTGGACTAGCTTGTAAGAGCGAACCGGTATCACTCTGGGGGGATGGCTCAATCATACGGGATTATCTTTACATAGACGATTTGTGTGAAGCCATCGTTAAGGCCATTGAATATTCGGGCGACCATAGGGTGTTCAATATAGCGAGTGGGATAGGCCATAGCTTAAATGAAGTGCTCGACCTGATTCGTGCGACAGGTCTGGAGGTGAAGGTGGAGTCGAAATCGTGCGAAAATGTCGGGGTAAAAACCAGTGTGCTGGATATTACTATGGCCAATGCCGAGCTAGGCTGGTCGCCGAAAACAGTTATTGGCGATGGTATCAGTAGTTTTGTAGCTTGGTATCGCCAATCAGGCCATCAATAGATGAAGGGATCGAAAAATTTATGGAATGGTTTAACTGTTATTTTGATCGAATATAGGCTAGATGCGTGAGCGATTGGTGCTCATTTGATAATGGTTTCGTGAGGTGTTTAATGGATGCTAGAACAATAAGTGGAAAACTTTTTCCGAGAGACTGGAAATCCTAAAAAAAGCGCCGTCTATTTAGCCAAAAATCAAACGTTCTCAATTTATGTTTGAACACCAAGATCAGCTCTCTATCACGAGAATGGCTTCAGTGCTCGGCGCATCGCGAAGTGGGTATTATGCGGTTTTCAAAGCTTCGAAGTGGCGAAACCTGCCACACAAACCTTGGACGTTCCATAGGAACAAGCATATTAGAAAGATTAAGAGGGCAGCATGCAAGATAAAGTTTCAATCATAATCGTCAATTGGAATGGCGAGCGATTCCTTGAACGATGCCTCGCTGCGCTGATGGCTCAGACGGTCAAGCCGCACGAGATTATTCTGGTGGACAATGCAAGTTCCGATGGATCTATTGAGATTGTGCGGCAGTTTCCTTTGGTGCAACTTATCGAGCTCGACCAGAACACGGGCTTTGCACGTGGGAATAATCTTGCAATCGAGGTGGCGTCTGAAGAGTCAGAATGGATCGCGCTAATCAACCCAGACGCGTTCACTGAGCCACGCTGGCTTGAAGCGCTTCTGTTGTCGGCAAAATGTAATCCCGGATTCGATATGTTCTGCAGTAAGTTGCTCAACGCAGCTGAATCAACACTGCTTGATGGCGCTGGCGATGCTTATCACTTGAGTGGCTTGGTGTGGCGCATAGGACATGGTATGCCCGCATCGACTACTATGGAGAGTGAGTGTGAAGTGTTCTCACCCTGTGCGGCGGCGGCACTCTACCGGCACAGAGCATTGCGCAAAATTGATGGGTTCGACGAGGACCATTTTTGTTACGTGGAAGATGTGGATATCGGTTTCCGTTTAAGGTTGGCCGGGCATCGTTGTCTCTATGTGCCGTGTTCGGTAGCACATCATGTCGGTTCAGGGACGACGGGGGGGCAAGATAGCGAATTTTCTGTGTATCATGGCCATAGAAATCTGGTGTGGACCTTTGTGAAGAATATGCCGGGTATTTTGTTTTGGTTATTGCTACCTCTTCACTTGCTTATGAATATTGTTACGATCGGTCTCTTTACATTGCGAGGCCAGGGCCGAGTAATACTTCGCGCCAAGTGGGACGCCATCAAAGGATTGCCCCGGATGTGGCGTAAGCGTAAACAGATACAGAGAAAACGTACTGCGTCGGTTTGTGATATTTGGAGGCTTTTAGATAAAAGTTTTTTAAGGAAGAAGTCTTAATATGGAAATAGTAATTTCGGCCGTCATTGTTAACTACAATGCTGGTCGGTTTTTGAGAGCATGTGTTGATTCATTATTGGCCTGCCCCTTGGAGATAAATATTATCGTAGTCGATAATGCCTCCACAGACAAAAGCCTTGAAACTTTACCCTCCTCCCCTCAAATAACTATTATTCGAAATGATCAAAATTTAGGTTTTGCGGCCGGATGTAACATTGGCATAAAGGCCGCCAATGCAGACCATGTATTATTTTTAAATCCAGATTGTACTTTTTCACAGAAAACAATTACGCAGTTATTGGATTATTTGCAAACCCACGACCAGGTTGGAATGGTTGGAGGATTACTAGTCAACCCTGATGGAACTGAGCAAGCGGGTGGGCGCAGAGCGATACCAACCCCCTGGCGAACCTTGGTGCGAACCTTGGGTTTGACCTGTTTCTCTGATCGCTGGCCACGTTTGTTTGAAGACTTTCATTTGCATAGACAACCGTTGCCCGCGGGACCTATTGAGGTTGAAGCTATTTCCGGCGCCTGCATGTTAGTAAAGCGAGAAGCGTTAGAAGATGTCGGGCTGTGGGATGAAGGTTATTTTTTACATTGTGAGGATTTAGACTATTGCATGCGTTTTCGCAAAAATAGTTGGAAAATAGTCTTTGTACCCACAGCAAAGATCGTGCATGAACACGGGGCTTGTAGCAAAAGTCGTCCTATATTTGTTGAATGGCACAAGCATAAAGGCATGGTGCGATTTTACCGGAAGTTTTTTCGTCGACAGTACTCAGCTTTAACGTGGGGAGCAGTCATCTTTGGCATATGGTTCCGGTTTTCACTGGTTTCAACCTACCATATAGCTAAACTTGCCCTAGCCAAAATTGGAGCAAGGCGTGACTGATCACCGTGTTGGCATTTTAGGCGCGACCAGCCTGGTAGGACATTTGTTATTACCCCCCTTGGTTCGAGCCCAGTACCATGTTGTGGCCTATACTAGGCAGGCATGCCTGGGTAAAGATGACACTGTGAAATGGCGGCAGTTACCCCCATCGGTGGATAATGCTTCATTTCAGCCTACTGTCCCTCCCGTAGAAGACAAATTACCGTTTTGGATTTGTGCTGCGCCAATTTGGGTATTGCCTGAATATTTTTCTTTGATGGAGGCACAGGGCGTTCGCCGTGTAGTCGTACTATCCTCCACCAGTCGTTATACCAAGGGCGACTCATCAAATTCTGAAGAGCAATCTGTTGCAAGTCGTTTGGCAGAAGCTGAAACACTCGTAAAAATTTGGGCTGAAAAACACAGTGTAGAATGGATTATTTTACGACCTACTTTAATTTATGGCCTTGGGCGCGATAAAAATATTGCTGAGATAGCACGTTTTATTAGGAAATTTGGGTTTTTTCCATTATTTGGTAAAGCTCTAGGTTTACGACAACCTGTACATGCTAATGATGTTGCCTATGCATGT
>JAESTF010000164.1 GCA_016763795.1 Flavobacteriales bacterium | reverse complement strand
TCATCTATAGCCTATACAGAAAATATTCTTTTAGAAAAAGATTATAGAAACTACTTTTCTCCCAAAAAAGAACCAAAAATCAATTTCACTCCTTATATACAGGTATTTGGGGATAGAAATGGTTTTACACCTAATATGAGTATTGTAGATATTTTATTCAATGAAGGCCCTAATACTGTAAATTATATAAAAGGATTAATTCCTAATGTCTAAGCTTACTCCAGAAAATAAATTTCTAGATCTTTCTGATTATGAAGAATTCCAGCAAAAATACTTGCTAAAGCATTAGTTAATACTCCTTTCACCCCTATCCATGTTACTTTTTTGTTTCTAATTGCAGGGTTAAATGCTATTTATTTTATTCTTCATCAAGATTACTTAATGGCAGCTATTTTTCTTGTTGTAAAATCTATCATCGATGCTGCTGATGGTGAACTAGCTCGATTAAGACATAAACCTTCTTATATTGGTAGGTACTTGGATTCTATATTTGATTTAATATTAAACTTTATCATTTTATATACTATTTATTATACAACCAAAAGTAATTTCTGGGTAATGTTGATTGCCTTTTTTGCTATACAGTTACAGGGAACTGTTTTTAACTACTATTACACTATACTTCGCAACAATTCTTTAGGTGGAGACACTACCAGTAGGGTTGAAGAAAAATCATTTCCGAAGGCGCTACATGGAGAAAGCCAACAAATAGTTAACTTCTTGTTTATAATTTACACTATATTTTATGGAGGTTTTGATCGCATTATTTTAGCTTTAGATAGTAATGCAAAAAGCATTAAACAATTCCCTAATTGGTTTATGACATTGATTTCTATCTATGGTTTAGGCTTTCAGTTACTAATTATTGGAGTAATGATGGTTGTAGGTCTTATCAATTATATTATTCCTTTCTTTATTGTTTATTCTATTTTTATCGCCTTAATAATAGGTTTAAGAATGTTATTTCTTAAAAACGATTGATTTATAAATTATTAAAAAATAATATTGCTTCTCAAATAAATAAGACTTTCCCTTTACCTCTTTTTTAATGGTTAATTTCTCAAGGAAATATAAAAAACTATCTTTGCCGCTTTTCAAAATTAAAATACAGAATGAAAAAGATTATCCACAACTTTACACAAAATCCTAAAAACGATATTCTATCTGGCATTACTGTCTCTATGGCTATGATACCAGAGGTAGTTGCTTTTGCTTTTGTTGCCCAAATAGATCCTTTAGTCGCTTTATCCGGTGCATTTATTATTGGTTTAATTACAGCTGTTTTTGGCGGTAGGCCAGGCTTAATATCTGGTGCTGCTGGTGCAGTTGCCGTAATTTTTGTAAGTATGATTTCAGAAGGTCATACCAAAGGTATGTTGTTTGACCTTCCTATAGAAAATATGGGATACTTCTACTTGTTAGCTACTGTAATTTTGATGGGAATTATTCAAATTTCGGCAGGAATATTTAAATTAGGAAAGTTTGTTCGTTTAATTCCGCATACAGTTATGATGGGATTTGTTAACGGTTTGTCTATCGTTATTTTTATGGCTCAAGTACGTATGTTCTTTCATAAGGAGTTAGAAATATCTGCAGAAGGAGCTAAAAGATATTTAGACATACCTATGGAAGGTGTTGAGCTATACACCATGCTCGGATTAGTCGGTTTAACAATGGCTATTATTTGGTTACTACCAAAAATCACAAAAAAAATACCTGCTGCACTAACTGCTATTCTAGTTACTACAGCCATTGTTATATTTGGCGATATTGATGTAAGTACTGTAGGTTCTTATATTATTGAAGGTGGCGGAACAGGTTTAAAAGGAAAGTTCCCTACTCCAAACATTGAATTGTGGCAAAACCTCCCTATTAATTTAAGTACTCTAAAATTCATTCTTCCCTATGCTGTTTTAGCTGCTGCAGTTGGTTTAATTGAATCTTTAATGACTATGAACTTAGTGGATGAAATGACTGACACTAGAGGTAGCGGAAATAGAGAGTGTGTTGCTCAAGGGGCAGGAAACATTTTAAGCGGGTTATTTGGTGGTACTGGTGGTTGTGGTATGATTGGACAAACTGTAATCAATATTAATGCTGGTGGTAGAGGAAGACTTTCTGGAATTATGATGGCATTAACTCTACTAACATTTATCTTATTTGCTGATAAATACATTGAACAAGTTCCTATTGCAGCATTAGTTGGCGTAATGTTTATGATGGTGATAGAAACTTTTGCTTGGAGTAGTTTTAGAATTCTTAAAAAAATACCTAAAGCAGATGCTGCTGTCCTTATAATTGTTTCTGCCGTTACCGTTTTCTTTGATTTAGCTATTGCAGTTATTGCTGGTGTAATTATCTCAGCATTAGTTTTTGCTTGGAAAAATGCGACTATGATTAGAGCAAGAAAACGAACAAAAGAAGATGGTACTTTGGTTTATGAAATTTGGGGACCTCTTTTCTTTGGTTCTGTACAAAATTTTAACGCAAAATTTGATATAAAAAATGATCCTGAGGTAATTGAAATTGACTTTATAGAATCAACTGTTAATGACCATTCAGGAATTGAAGCAATCAGAAACATTACCACTAAATATTTAGATTTAGGTAAAAAGGTAAAGTTAATACACCTTAGCCCTGAATGTAAAATGTTGCTTCTTAAAGCTGAGCCAGGATTAGCTCAAATTATAGAAAGCTCTATTGAGGACCCTCGATACCACGTGGTAACAAATGTAATGGATAGTGAAGTTTAATTATATTTCTTTTCGTATTTTGAAGAAGTGTCTAATCCAACAGCTATAACACAGGAAGAAGCCAGAAAAATTGCTTTAAATGCACAAGGGTTTTCTCGTATTTTTAAGACCTCTTTGTCTGTAATTAAACAACTTTCTTATATTCAGATAGATACTATTTCTATTACAGAACGTGCACATAATCATGTATTTTTTTCTCGAAATACTAATTTTAAGAAAGAAGAAATTAGTGAATTAATGGAGCGTAAATCTATTTTTGAATACTGGAGTCATGCAGCTGCTTATTTACCAATGGAAGATTTTCGACACAGTTTATACTTAAAAGAGTTATATAAAAATGGAGAAAAGCATTGGTTTCCAAGAGATAAAAAGGTAGAAAATTATGTATTGGATAGAATAACTGCAGAAGGTCCTTTACAATCTAAAAACTTTGATCATCCAAGAACAAAAAAACACGAATGGTACGAATGGAAACCTGCTAAAATTGCATTAACCAACCTTTTTATGGATGGTAGCTTAATGATTCCTAACCGAAAAGGATTTCAAAAAATATTTGACTTAACAGAACGAGTTATTCCAATTAATACAGATACAAGCGTTCCAAATATAGAGGAATATAGTCTGTTCTTAATTAACAACGCTATTAAAGCACAGGGATTAGTTACATTAATGAAATATGTTACCTAAGAAAAAAAGTGAAACCAACTGTAAAAAAAGTGCTTCAACAATTAATTGAAAACAAAGAAATTCAGAAGGTTCAAATAGAAAAAAATGACAATATTTACTACGTTTCAACTATAAATTATCAACCAACGAGTAAGTCCCAATTAAGCATTCTCTCTCCTTTCGATAATTTGATCATTCAACGAAAACGAATTAAGTCTATTTTTAATTTCGACTATCAAATAGAATGTTATGTTCCTGAAAAAAAACGAAAATTTGGATACTACACTCTCCCGATCTTATTTGGTGATAAATTTGTTGCTCGTTTTGATTCAAAAGCAGATAGAAAAACAAAGGTTTTTACTATTAAAAATTTTTGGTTTGAAGAAAATTTCACTCCGAATGATGAATTCTACACAAAACTAAACCTGCAACTTAATGCTTTTTCATTTTTTTGTGGTTGCGAAAAAATAACTCTTAAAAATGTGTCCCCAACTATTAATAGAAAAGACTTAAAAGCAGCTATTTTAAATTGTCAATAATTTCTTTTATTGTTGCTCTTTCAGAATAATTATAATTAAAGTGCCTCCACTTTATAAGTCCATCTTGCCCTATAATATAAGTAGCAGGTACTGGTAAGGTTGCTTCTTCTTGATTATTATTTTTAGCAATATCAGTTCTTAAAAATGTTTTTATTTTTCCTTGATACTTTTTGGTTACATTAAACATTACATCATAATCTTTTTCTATCTGAAATAACGTATCTGGTATTAATATAAAATCTCCTTTTGTTTTCTTTATTGTTTTTGTTGCATTTTCAAACGTTTCTGGTCCAACAACAAAAATTTCAGCATTTTCATCTACAATATATTTTAATGAGTCGTTCAAATTACTCAAATACCTACTACAGATAGGGCACCACTCTCCTCGATAAAAAATAAGTACAATGTTTTTTTCTTTTAGTATTTCCCCAGAATTAATATGCTCTCCATTTAAAGATCTACCTACAATAATTGGTGCCATATCTCCAACTTGCAAACCCAAAGGAATATACTTAGTCGTATCCATTCCTTTTTTTATCATGGTTTCAGTGCTCGTTTGAGCAAAAGAAATTAGTGGTATTATAAACAATATAACAAGTATCTTTTTCATCTATCAATAATTTTAAACTCAAAAATAAGCTATTTAACTCAAAAGTAAATGTCGTAAACTAAACCTTTAAAGTATCAGAATAAACTATTCAAAAATTAACAGTTTGTCAGCTAATGTTCACTTATTTATTAAGTACCTTTGTAAAATTGTTTTATGAAAAATTTCATCTTTTTAATCAGTCTAACAATCATTTCTCTTACTGCCATTGCACAAAGCCAAGTGTATAAGGCAAAAGATTTACCTGATGGTTGGCACAGAGTAACTCTTGAGGGAGGAATGCATTACAACGGAGAAATTCTATTAGGAAAACTAGATGGTAAGGGAGTTATGACTTGGCCAGACAGCAGTTCTTACTCAGGTATGTGGCATGCTAATATGCGGCATGGAAAAGGAACTATGAAATGGAAAAACGGCAATATCTATATGGGACACTTTAAATTAGATGAAATGAATGGAAGTGGAACTTTTGTTTTTGCAGATGGCCGTAAGTATTACGGAAAATTTAAAGCTGATGCATTTCATGGAAAAGGAACATTAATATATAAAGATGGTAGGGAAGAAAAAGGACAATGGGAAGATGGATCAAAAATTGAATAAGACTTAAATGATTATCAAAATAAATAAAATAATGAATTTACGCTTTTTTGCGTTTTTCTTTTTCGGGTTATTACTAACCTTAAATGTTGATGCACAAAAATTAACACGTGTAAAAGGAACTGTGCTTGATGCTAATACAAAAGAGCCCTTACCATTTGTTAATGTTGTTTTTAAAGGTAAAAACATAGGGACTACTACCGATTTTAGTGGTAAATTTTATATTGAAACCCAATGGGGAACAGCGACCCTCCAAGCATCATTTGTTGGTTACAAAACTGCTTCAAAAAAAATAGAGTTAGGAACAAGTAATACCATTAATTTTTTATTAAAAAACGATGCTATTGATATAGAAACATTTGTTGTTAAGGCTGATAAAAAAAGATATAAAAACAAAGAGAACCCTGCAGTAATACTTATAAGAAAAGTCATAGAACATAAAAAAGACAATCGAAAAGAAGCTCAGGAATACTATGAATATAAAAAATATGAGAAAATTGAAATTGACTTAAACAATATTACTGAAGAGTTTATTACTAAAGGTTGGCTTAAAAAGAATTTTCAAGTTGTTTTAGATCATATTGATACTTCTGAGGTAAATGGGAAACCTTATTTGCCTATATTTTTAAGAGAAACTGCATCTAAAATGTATTACAGAAAGAAGCCTAAAGCTTTAAAAGAATATCAATACGGCTCTAAAATGACTGGTTTTGATGGCTTTATTGATGATAATGGAGTTTCATTTCTCTTAGATAAGATTTATCAAGATATTGATATTTATGACAATAATATCAACTTACTATCCAATCAATTTACTAGTCCTATTTCCCCTCTAGGACCAGCCGTTTATAAATACTTTATAATTGACACCTTGGATATAAATGGGAGAGAATGTGTTAATTTAGCTTTTACCCCAAGAAACAAAGCCGATTTTGCTTTTGTAGGAAATATGTTTATCCTCAACGATTCTTCAAGTTATGCAGTTACAAAAGTAACCATGAATATTTCTAAAGACGTTAACTTAAACTTTGTAAAGGATTTACAATTAGATCAAGAATTCACTTTATACCACGATAGTATTTGGATGCTTTCTAAAGATAAATTAGTTATAGATTACAATTTAACTCGAAAAGGACGAGGAATGTTTGGTAAAAAAACAACTCATTATGATGACTTTGTATTTAATCAGCCTGCCGATAAAAAAATATAATAGAGTTGAAAAAATAATTAAAGAAGAAGATTTGAGTAAAAAAACAGATTCTTTCTGGGATGAAGCTCGACCTGATACACTTACCGAACAAGAAGCTGGTGTTTACTTTATGATAGATAGTATTCAAAAGATACCAACCTTTAAACGTTTTATGAATATTGCCTCGTTGTTAATTTCTGGGTGGAAAACTGTTGGACCAATAGAAATTGGTCCTCTCCCTGCTTTATACAGTTTTAATGATGTAGAAGGGTTTCGTCAGGTGGAACTGCTGGTCCGCGGCTTAGCCGTTGGCGAGCTGGAATCAATGGACCTCAGTGGAGACTTCAGCTTCGAAGACGGCTTTGTGCACTCGCCTCGAATCGAACTGAGCTCACCCAGCAATCGACTGATTCTCTCCCAACTCGAGCTGCCGATCGCTCTTGGCCGTCCAATCGAGCAGCTGCGGCATGGCCGCTTTGACTTGGAAATCAACGCGCGCAATCTCCCGCGATTGCTGGGCCGAACTGAGAGTTCACCAGAATTAGGCCAACACCGCTTAGAGCTGTTCATGGCGTTGGATCGCGGAACCGCTCGTATCCAACGGGGGCAATTCACGACCGAGGGTGGTGTCATGACCATCGAGAGCGGAAC
>JAESTF010000163.1 GCA_016763795.1 Flavobacteriales bacterium | reverse complement strand
TTGGTATTTTTCATATGATTATAATCATAAATAATGAGATCAAATATATGATTATAGTAACAAAAATCAATAAATAATTTATATTCGAAACCTAGAGTGGAAATACAGAGTGATTTTCACTGTTTTTCGCAATTTTTCACTCAGGGATAAAATTTTTGAAAAACATTTTGGAGTATGTAAGATTATTTTAGTACTATTGCAGTCCCTTTCATATAAAGGGTTTGAAAGGACTAAATGTAAAGATTAAATTGATCTTTTAAGATATTTTGGTAGGCGAGGATTTTAGGTTCGAATCCTGCCACCCCGACAAAAAAAGCCTTGTAAATTTTTACAAGGCTTTTTTTTGAAAATAAATCTTGTATTCTATTATTGGTGTTGCTTATAAAGTACTTAAATTTGTCTAACAAATGATGTATCTTGTATAGATTAGAATGAATAAAAGGCCTAAAAATATTACAGACCAATTTGGAAGGGTACACAATTACCTTAGAATATCGTTAACAGAACGGTGTAATTTAAGGTGTTTTTATTGTATGCCCGAAGAGGGAATTGAGCTATCTGAAAAGTCAAATATCTTAACACACGAAGAAGTTATTTTTTTAGCAAAAGAATTTGTTGAGTTGGGAGTAAATAAAATCCGATTAACAGGAGGTGAACCCTTAATCAAAAAGAACATTGAAAAAATAATAAGAGAATTAACCGCATTGCCAATTTCATTAGGAATAACAACCAATGGAATTTTATTGGATAAATACATTGACTTATTTAAGGAGTGTGGCGTAAAGGACATTAATATTAGTTTAGATACACTTGATAAAGAGAAGTTTGAATTAATGACTCGAAGAGATTATTTTGATCGAGTGATGAGTAATATTTATCAATGTATTTTAGCAGGGTTTAATGTGAAGATTAATGCTGTACTAATTAAAGGCGTTAATGATTCTGAGATAGTTGATTTTATAGAATTTACAAAAGATAAAAATGTATCGTTTCGGTTTATAGAGTTCATGCCTTTTGATGGAAATAAATGGGATACCTCTAAAGTAGTTTCATTAGAAGCTATTTTAGAAAAGGTAAAAGAGAATTACGATAAAGATGAAATTATTAAATTAGAGGATAAGAAAAATGACACCACAAAAAATTATCGAATAAAAGGATATAAAGGTTCGTTTGGAATTATCAGTACAGTTTCAAATCCTTTTTGTGATAGTTGTAATAGAATCCGGTTGACAGCAAACGGGCGAATTAAAAACTGCTTATTTTCTGCTACAGAAACTAATTTATTAGCGCCCTTAAGAGCAGGAGAAGATGTTGTTCCTTATATTTTAAAAGCAATTTTTCCAAAAGAAAAGTCACGAGGAGGAATGATTTCTGATGAAGACTTTTTTGATAAAGAAAAGAATACAAAGAATAGAGCAATGATTAGTATTGGAGGATGATTTCAGTAGCACAAGCAAAGCAATTAGTAAGTGAAAATGTTGTTCCTTTATCCATAAAGGAAGTGAACGTTGTTGATGCGTTAGATTATTTTTTAGCAGAAGCTATTATAGCTCCAATATCTATTCCCTCATTTAACCAATCGGCAATGGATGGTTATGCTTTTTCTTTTAAACATAAAAATGAGGAGTTGAACATTGTAGGAGAAATTGCAGCAGGAGATACTGATTCGATTAACATTAAATTAAATGAAGCAGTAAGAATATTTACAGGCTCAAAAGTTCCTGATGATTGTGATACGGTTGTAATGCAAGAACTAACAATAGTTAACGATGATGTTTTATTGGTTAAAGATGAAGGCTTAAAGCTAGGAGGTAACATTCGATTTAAAGGTCATCAGATAAAAGTAGGAGAGATTGCGTTAGAAGTTGGAACGAAAATTACAGCAGGAGCGATTGGTTTTATTTCAGCTCTAGGAATTACTAAAATTAAGGTTTATAAAACGCCAAAAGTGGTGATAATTGCAACGGGTAATGAATTGGTAAAACCTGGAAACACTTTAAGAGAAGGTCAAATTTTTGAGTCGAATACATTTATGCTTCAGGCAGCATTAAATAAATTGAACATTGAGCCAGAAATTGTTTTAGTAGAAGATGATAAAGAAAAAACAGAGCAAGTAATTATGACTGCTATTGCTAATAATGATTTGCTTTTATTGTCTGGAGGAATATCTGTTGGAGATTATGATTTTGTAAAAGAAGGATTGGAAAATAACGGAGTAGAAGAAGTTTTTTACAAAGTAAATCAGAAGCCGGGTAAACCTTTATATTTTGGTAAAACAAAAACGTGTTATGTATTTGCTTTACCTGGAAATCCAGCAGCAGCATTAACTTGTTTTTATCAATATGTGTGTGCGGCTATTAATATAATGAAAGGTTCAGTAAATATTGAATTGAATAAAATACAGCTTCCAATTGCCAAACAACTCATAAAAAAAGAAGGCCGAGCAGTTTTTTATAAAGCTTATACAGATTATAAAACGGTTACTGTTTTGGAAGGTCAAGGTTCAGATGTATTAAAATCATTTGCATTGGCGAATTGCTTCGTTTACGTGCAAGCAGAAATAACTACTGTTAATGAAAATGAAATAGTAGAAGTTCATCTTTTCCCATAAGAATGAATTTATTTGAAATAGAAAATATTTGGATTTTCTTAGTGATTTTACCAATTGTATCATTTATGTATACTGCAGTTGGTCATGGTGGTGCCAGTGGCTATTTAGCAATGATGACATTGTTTGGATTTGTACCAGAAACAATGAAGCCAACAGCTTTATTACTTAATTTATTTGTGGCAGCAATTTCTTTTATTCATTATTCAAGAGCAGGACATTTTAACAAAAAACTCTTTATTACATTTGCTATAGCATCCATTCCATTGGCATTTTTAGGAGGAATGATAACGATAGACCCTTCGTTATACAAAAAGATTTTAGCAGTATTGTTGGTGTTTGCAGTGTTAAAAATGTTAAATGTTTTTGGTAAAGAAACCTCTGAGATTAAAACAATTAAAATATGGCAAGGATTAACAGTAGGAGGTGCTATAGGATTTTTTTCAGGCTTAATTGGAATTGGTGGAGGAATTATTTTAAGCCCTGTAATGTTACTAATGAAATGGGGTAGAATAAAAGAGATCGCAGCAGTATCGGCATTGTTTATTTGGGTAAACTCTGCTGCAGGTATGGGTGGACAATTAAGTAAAGGAATAACGATAGATCCTCAGGCTTTTATTTTGGTTGGAATAGCTGTCGCAGGTGGATTTTTAGGAGCTTATTTAGGAAGTAAAAAACTTAATAATAAAGGGTTAAGGTATATGTTGGCATTTGTACTAGTTACTGCTTGCATTAAATTATTTTTTACATAAAAGTCCCATTTTGAGAGGGGAAAGAAGATCTTAGCAACTTGTTGCTTAGAAATTCTAGGGGTGTGTTTTATAATATTAAGTAAATGAATAGAACAGGAATCATATTAGCAGGAGGTAAAAGTTCTCGAATGAATGAAGATAAAGGCTTAATGTTATTGGACGGAAAGCCTATGATTCAATACGTGATTGATGCGTTAAACCCTATAGTGGATGAAATTATTATCGTATCAAACAATCCTGAATATGAACAATTTGGTTATTCCGTTTATGAAGATCTGATTAAGAGAAAAGGACCATTAGCTGGTATTTATACAGGCTTGTCTCATTCTACTTCTGAAACAAACATAATACTGAGTTGTGACATACCTTATGTAAGCGCTGAATTGCTTTCTTTTTTAATAGAGAATAATCAGGATCAAATTACAATACCAGCATATAAAGGCAGAACGCATCAATTAATTGGTGTTTTTTCTAAATCTTGCGAAATCAATTTTTTAATGTCGTTAGAAAAAGAGCAATTAAAATTAATGAATGCGTTCAAAAACTTAAATTTGAATGTTGTTGATGCAAGTCATTTTGATGAGCAACTATTTACTAATATAAATTCGCCAAGTGACATTAAAGATTAAATATTTTGGAATGACTGCTGAGGCTTCGGGGAAAGAAGGTGAATTATTAGATAATAAATACTCATCCGTACAAATATTAAGAAAGGAGTTACTCAATAAATATCCAGGCTTAATTAAAATGAATTTTAAAATAGCAGTAAATCAACACATTGTTGATGATAATTGTTTATTGTCTGGTAATGAAGAAATAGCTTTGTTACCACCGTTTGCAGGAGGGTAGATGAATTGGGAATGTTGAATTATGAGTTGTGAATTTATATTTTGTCATTCTGAGCGAAGTAGAAGTGTTATCGAAGGCTAAACAAAATACAAAGAAAAATCTTTTGATTTAAGAAGAAAAAATATAAAATGGAAGCAGGATTAACCAATAAAGAAAAAAATCGATACAGTAGACATTTGTCTTTGGAGAAGGTTGGCTTATCTGGTCAAGAAAAACTAAAATTGGCTAAAGTTTTAGTAATTGGATCAGGAGGTTTGGGTTGTCCTGTTTTACAGTATTTAACAGCCGCAGGAATTGGTACTATTGGTATAATAGATTTTGATAACGTAGATGAAACCAATTTACAGCGTCAAATTTTATTTACAACAAATGATATAGGAACAAACAAAGCAGTAGCAGCAGGTAATAGGTTAAAACAATTAAACCCTTACATTGATTTTAATATTTATCCAGAACGATTAACTACAAAAAATGCATTAAATCTATTTTCGGATTATGATATAATTGTAGATGGAACAGATAATTTTTCGACCCGTTATTTAGTAAATGATGCTTGTGTAATAACGAATAAACCGTTGATTTATGGAGCTATTTATAAGTTTGAAGGACAAGTAACCGTATTTAATTATCAAAAGGGACCAACGTATCGTTGTTTGTTTCCAGAGCCACCAAAAGCAGGAAGTGTTCCTAATTGTTCAGAAATAGGGGTGTTAGGTGTGTTGCCAGGTATAATTGGAACGCAACAAGCTAATGAGGTATTAAAATTAATTTTAGGAATAGGAGAATCTTTATCTGGTAAATTGTTGACTTATGATTCGTTAAATAATTCATTTTTAACGTTAACAATTAACCGTTCAGAAAAAGAAGTTCAAAAAGTATTGGATGAAAAATCTAATTTCGAGCAAATAGATTATGACTTTTTTTGTGGAATTAAAATAGATGAATATATGAATGAGGTTTCAGCACAAGAATTAAAAGAATTATTAGAAAAAGAATCAATTCAAGTGATTGATGTACGTGAATCATATGAGACACC